>DATCID010000150.1:0-4832 GCA_036507975.1 Ruminiclostridium sp. | reverse complement strand
TAAGGCATTTCAAATAGTAAGCTGGGATCAAACAAACCAATTTTGTGGTAGATGTGGATCTAGTACGCAGCCTCAACCAAGTGAACGCGCAAAAATATGCCCAAAATGTGGTTTCATAAGCTATCCTCGCATTTGCCCTGCAACAATAACCGCTATTTTTAAAGATGATAAAATACTCTTGGCCCATGCCGCGGCTTTCAAAGGAAACCTGTACAGTCTTATTGCAGGATTTTTAGAACCTGGTGAAACCCTAGAGGAATGTGTAAAAAGAGAGATAATGGAAGAGGTAAGCCTAAAGGTTAAAAACATCAAATACTTTGGAAGTCAGCCCTGGCCATTCCCTAATTCTATGATGATCGGGTTTACCGCAGAGTATGAAAGTGGTGAAATAACTGTTGACGGTGTGGAGATTTCAGAAGCGGGATGGTTTGGTGTAGATAATCTACCCGAGTTACCTTTTGAAATGAGTATTGCTAGAAAAATAATAAACTCGTATATAATGAAAACTAAAAATGGAATTTGAAAAAATTTAAAGAGATACTCTTGCAATATACAGGAGTATCTCTTTAAAGCCTATGACCATAATTTATCAAATCTAGAATATTTCTTGACTTACTAAATATGTTAAGTCTCTTGGTCTCATTCTTTCTTGAATTTTCGTGTTTTTTTAGTTTTTAAACCCAAGAGTTGAAGAAGCTCTCTCCAATCAATTGCCCCAACTAATGCCATGAGGAACAAATCTATTATAAAAAATGCACCTACTGCAAAAAGCGTTTGCCATGAAGAGTTTAGCTTCAAAAAATCAAAGAAACTGTATATGTATTTGCTTGAAAAGAGTAATATCCCTGTCACTCCCATTGGCAATAGCACCCAACGTCTCACATCTAGCACCATTCCCGTACTTCGTACTATGGTAATGAAATTTAAAACACATACAACAAATGAACTAATTATCATACCAATTATATATGCAGGTATGCCGTACTTCGGTATAAGAAAATACGCACATAAAATTCTTATAACTGAGCCTACTATTGAGTTTATCAGAAGAAGTCCTTGCTTGCCTAAGCCATTCATTACCCCCATCGAGATCTGTTGTAAATACAAAAATATACAGGTGAACGATAGTAAAAATAATGTATTCCCCACATTTTGTCCCGGATAAATCATATCTGCTATTTTATTTGGATAACCCGCAAAAATTGCCATGAATACGAACCCTAGCACCATCGTGATTTGAATTGATTTTGAAATCCTATAATTTACTCTATTAAAATTTTTAAGTGAAATCGATTCGGAAATTGCTGGAACCAAGGTGGTAGCAAGAGCTGTCGTAACCAGTGCAGGGAAAAAAATCAGAGGCATTGCCATTCCCATTAGTTTGCCGTATTCCTGCATACATTGTATGTAATTCAGACCTCCAGCCAATAGTCTTCTGGGAATAAGGATTACCTCAATAGCTAACATAATTGAAATTATAAACCTATTAAATGATATTGGAACTGCACAGGTTAAAATATCACTGATCAACTTTCTTTTTCTCGATATTCCGTTTTTTGATTTCGGAGTGGTATGAGCATATTTTTTATACCTATAATAAATAGCCAAGATAATTAAATTTGACATTTCTCCAAATGCCATACCTATTGTTGCTAATGCGCACGCATACTGGAGACCAACCTTCAAGAACTGTGATGCTAATGCCATTACTATTCCTATTTTTACTAATTGTTCCACTATTTGAGATACTGCAGTTGGAGTAACCTCTTGTATTCCATAAAAATAGCCCTTATATGCTGCAGCGGCAGCTATGAAAGGTATACAAGGAATCATAATTAATACAGATAAATATGTTCTATTGTCCTTTAACACAGTCTCAACAATAAAATTTATGTTGGCATATAAAACAGCAGAAACTGCTGCACTAGCCACAGTCACTACTATTAATCCTATTTTGGATATTCTCTTTATATTTATATTATGCCCTTTTGCAGCTTCTTCGGCTATCATTTTTGATACTGCAATTGAAACGCCTGAGGTTAATGTTAATATAATCAACGTATATATCGGTACTATTAGCTGATACAAACCCATCCCTTCTGCGCCAATAAGGTTCGAAAGATAGATTCTATATACAAATCCAATTATTTTTGCTATAAATCCTGCAATTATCAATGTAATTGCACCTGTAATAAATGTTTTTTTGGTCATAATCACCTCGAACTAAGTCTTCTTTATTATTATTATTTATCTGTGTAACCATTTATGCCTCTATGTTTCCAATAGTTTGTCATATTTTACTGGTTGATACTCTCTCAAGAGGAGCTTATAATAGGGACATCAGACGCTTTGCGCAAAGCTCTCATAAACGATGGCATCGTTGATATATTTAATATTTATCACCTTTGCCTAAGGCCTACTTTGCTATTAAAAAATAACCCTATCAAAAATATTTCATATTTTTTAAAATGCCAAGTGAATTTCTCATTGGTATATAGGGAATCATGGGGGGCAATATGAATAAGAAACTGTTATCAAGTTGTTTGGTATTATCCATATGCTCAATAGCACTGTTTCCGATATATAAGCAATTGGATTTTAGTAGCAGCAATCCCGTACATCCAACGACCGAGTGGTCCGCATTAAACTCGGAAAAAGTATCAGCGATACAGCAGCAATTGCGATCTGTCGACTATACAGTGACATATCCTCAAGTCGAGAAAAAAGTAGTGGTTTTAGCCGCAAGAGTTCAAAACCTTTCATCAAGAGGTGAGACTGTAGCAATAGAATCTACAGCCAAGACACCTGCCAAAAAAATAACTACTAGTTCAATTACTAGAAAAATTACTGTTAGTAAGCCTAGCACTAGAATAATTTCGAAATCTACGCGTACAAAAATAGCATCATCACCTAAAGCAAGTACTAGAGTAAAAGCTGCTAGTACAAGAACAGCATCCACAATTAAAACTAGTAATCCCAAGGCAATCACTAGTACAGCAAGTTCAAAAGCTAGTGCTGTGATTATTACAGCAAAAAGCTTGATAGGTGTACCTTATGTTTGGGGTGGGACAACTTCAAGTGGCTTTGACTGCTCTGGTTTCACTAAATATGTATTAGGCAAACATGGCATTAGTGTTCCAAGAACTGCGTCAGAGCAGTATACAGTCGGAACAAGTGTATCAAAAAGCAATTTGCGTGTTGGTGACATAGTCTTCTTTACAACCTATAAACCGGGAGCATCACATTTAGGCTTCTATATAGGAAATGGAAACTTTATACATGCTAGTTCTTCTAAAGGAGTTACCATATCAAGCTTAAGTAATGTTTATTTTGCTAGTAACTATATTGGTGCAAGAAGAGTCATTAAGTAAATTTTTTATAAAAGGGCTACAGAAATTTTTATGGTTCTTTCTGAACTTTGGGTACTATATCATAAAAATGCGCTGGCAGTTTAAGATAATCTGCCAGCGCATTTTATATTAAAGTAGATAAACTAAAATCTTTATTTTTGGGTAGAAATGCAAGTTTACATTTTTTTGCGAGGTTGACTAATCCACTTCTTCCGTATACAATACGTTTAAGCAATTTGAATTTGTTGTTGTTTCCTTCAACAAAGCCAGAGCTTACAGAATAGGATATTGCATTCTTGACGGGGGCGATATCCTTTTTTATTCCATTACAAAAAGGCTTTATTTCACTATATTCATATTTCTTCAAAAAGTCTTCCAGCTTATCCGGTTCAGCACCCATTATAGTGCCATGAAATTCTTTGAAAATGGATTCCACCCGACCAGCTACAGGATATTTTTCTTTTACAACATCGATATACATTCCTACTTTTTCATCCTTTTTGACTTTAGGATTACATGTCAATAAATATTTTAAGATTTCTGTCCGCTTTAAAACTATAACATCTGGAGAAGTAACCCATTCCATCAGATACTTCCCATTGAATAGCGCTCGAGCTGGGAAGTTGTTTTTTCCTATGAGGTAAATATATTTCCCTAGTTTTTGCTTGCTTTCATGAAAGCCGGGCTGTCGCTGGATATAAAAGTATATCGTCTCATTGCTGATACCGTCATCCATCATTTTAAAAATGATATTCAACCAGTCATTCATGGATGATTCCCGCTTTTTATAGTTTATTGGCGAATCCAGACTGTTGATCTCCGATTCTGGCATTTCGACATATTTTTTTGCTGTGAGTAGTGCTATTTGAAACCTCTCGGCGACGTTCTTTATTCTTTTATTTTCCAGACTGTTCCAATAGTCTTGTATTTCACGGATTAATTGCTGTTTTTTTTTCTGCTTTCAGCCTGATTGACGTATTGTTTTTGGGTAAGCAAATGTTTTTTATTATCGTATGTACGTTGGGAACCATCTGGATTCTTGGGCGGTGTATTGTCGTAATGCAATGAAGCGATATATTCTTCATCAGGTCTCTTTTCCAGTAATACCTTCTCAGGCGCATTATCCAGTATTTTACCATCTCGGATATAGACACTGGAGGGCATTTCTTCTTTGAAAATATCTTTCAAATATCCAAGAAGGTTTTGAAGAAGATGAAAACGGTCTGCTACTTGAATGCATTCAGGTAGAATCTCATTGATTGCCGTAGCATACGCGCTGGCACGATCTCTGGCTACCAGCCGAATCTTTTTGTGACCTTTCAGCCACTCTTTCAATGAATATGCATCTCTGCCATTAAGAAGCGCTATAAGATGATGATCTTTTAAATCATAGATAGCTGTGGCATATGTCTGTCCTTTTCGAATGGCTACATCGTCAATCCCCACTTCCTCCACATCAGGATTATCAACAAACTCAATACG
>DATCID010000149.1:0-20701 GCA_036507975.1 Ruminiclostridium sp. | reverse complement strand
TTATCAAAACATAGGGGCAAACTTTTTTATAGAATTATACAGCAAGCCGTGACGCAGGAAGCGATAACAATGGACGAAATTACTGGGAAAAAGCCAAAACACAACATGTAGTAGGTACTTGAGTTAAGCGGATACCCAGTTGCCTTGATTAATTTGTACTTCACCCTCCAAAAGTTTTTTCTCATTATTAGCAAATTTTTGTCTTCCACTATTGGTTTCAGCTTCTGATTGATCAAAGTTGTTTTTCAAGGCTTCTATATCAAAAAGAGCCTTCATATTTTCCAGTTGATTACCTTCTTTTAAGGAAACATACATGCTGTCAAAGTCTTTTCCCTTGATATCTAGCTGACTCATGGAATTATACTGATCAATATACACCTGATTCGTTGGATCAGAATCCATCAGCTTTTTTACTTTTCCCGTCTCTGCAGAGATTGTTGCTGAAATTCCATCTGCAGCCTGCTGCTTACCTGCTTTTAATTTTGCTTCACCCTCATCAAGCTGCTTTTTACCTTCGGCAATCTGAAGTTTTCCACTTTCAATCTCTTTTTGCCTTATGCTTATTTCTTTCTCCCCAGATAAAATCTTCTTTTTTCCATCCTCTATCTGTTTCGTACCTTCTGCTATCTTTTTATGTAAAAGAACCTCATTCCTTTCAAGTTCTTTCTTGCCTTTGGTAATTTTATCTCTGGCATCATCCAACTTCTTATATCCATCAGCAAACTTCTCTGCTGCTTCCTTCCTGGAACTGTCCAATTTATCCTGTGCTTCCGCCAACTTATCATTGCCCGTCTTTAAAACCTCAGCATATCTTATTTTATTTCTTGATACACCAAGATCCTTAAGAGCCTTTTCTATCATATAAGTGTTTTCTTTATAACTCTCATTGTCTAAAAGACTGCTCTTTGATTGTGTTATGTCAGTCCTTACATATATTTCAGTATAAACTTCGCTTTTGAAAACTTCAGGAAGTATATATAAGAACCCGCTTACAGTACCATTGCCAACCGAGCTAAGCTGCCGCTGCGCATATACATATAAGGGGGATTCTGCCGTTCCCACAATCTTAAATTGGGTATTTTTTAAGCTGTCTTCTATTTTTGTATCATTTCCGGACGTAAGAACGATCTTGTCATCCAGCGTTAGTTTATTTTCCTCGAAAAATTTTTCCTCAACTACAGCTTCATTAGCACTCTCTGCTCTTCTGCCCCTAACCATTCTTATACTGTTAATACCATTTTCATCAGGCAGGGAGTTTATATTCAGCACTAATGAATGTTTATCCTTTTCTACTACTGCATCCATTGAGTAAGAAACCTCTGCCTTGTTTACACCGCTTTGCTTTTGAACCTCAGCTAAATCGTCCTTCGTAAGTCCCAGAGAAGAAATCAGTTTGAAATTCATAAGATTGTTTTTAGCAAAGTAGGAATCTCCCGACATCTTCATAGCTGGGCTTGTAGCTCTGACCCCCGCATAAAAAGCTACACCGATTGCAATGATGATAACGATTGATAAATATCTTGAAGGGGACTTTTTAATATCTCTGAATAAATTCTTGAAAAATGTCTTCTTCATGATTACCACTCTATGCTTTCTATTGAAACTGGATTTTCATTCTTCTTAATACTTGCTATTTTCCCGCTTTTCAGAGTAATTATTTTATCAGCTATCGGTGCTATGACAGAATTATGAGTTATAACAACAACAGTCATTTTGTACATTTTGGCTGTATCTGACAACAGTTTTAATATTGTCTTTCCTGTATTATAGTCCAATGCTCCTGTAGGTTCATCACAAAGCAGCAGTTTGGGATTTTTTGCAATAGCTCTCGCTATTGATACCCTTTGCTGTTCCCCTCCGGAAAGCTGTGAAGGGAAGTTATACAGTCTGTCTTCAAGCCCGACGCTTTTAAGTACGTCTACAGGGTCCATGGAGTCTTTGCATATTTCCGCTGCAAGCTCTACATTTTCTAATGCATTCAAATTTTGAACTAAATTGTAAAATTGAAATACAAACCCTATATCGTCACGCCTGTATTTTGTCAGCAGCTTCTTATTATACTTGCTTATTTCATTGCCATCTACAAAGATAGCTCCTTCTGTGACATGATCCATACCACCTAAAAGATTCAGTATTGTTGATTTCCCCGCACCACTTGCGCCAAGAACAACAACAAGCTCTCCTTTTTCTATGGAAAAAGAAACATCATCAACTGCTTTAATCAATACTTCACCCATATCATATCTTTTTATTACATTTTTAAACTCTACAAAACTATTCATTTTTACGTATCTCCCTGTATAATGGCATGAACCACCGTTCTCTTTTAATCAAAAAATATATTTCTTTATTATAGAAACATATTGTTATTTTACATCCTCGCTGTCTAATTTATTTATAATATCATTTAAGAAAATATCAATAATATTAAGAATAAGCTTTCGAACTTCCGCACCGTCTTGTCGTTCCTTTACTATAATAGCAATGCTCTCAACAAGGCTGTTTGAAACAAGATATATACTAAAATTATCTCTAAGTCTTTTACCTTTTATAGACAATTCATATTTCATTTTCTCTGTAACTATATTTGTTGTAAAATCAACAAATATGCTTTTGCAGTTTTCATACTTAGACCCCTTGCTTTGATTAAGAAGGATGGAAATCTCCGCGCTACTTTCATTAAATATCTCCATTATCTCTTCCACAAGCTCGTAAAATATAAGCTCCGTATTTTCATTAAACTCTACCGTGTCAAATCGTTTAATATAATCAATAAACCTATGATATACAGATCCTATAACATTTTCGTACAAATCTCCTTTTGAGCTAAAATATTTATAAAAATTTCCTACTGACGTATTCGAATTTTTAGCTATATTTCTTACAGAAGCACCTTCGTATCCCTTCAGCGCAAATTCTTTCAAAGCTTCTTCTGATATACTCTTCCGAACTTCATCTTTTAAATATTGCATTAGAAAACCTCCGTTCTCTTTTCAAGTCTACCTCAATTTCATATTCCTGTCAATTAGACATTATTTTCATAATTCTTTGCATGTTAAATCAATTTCACAAGGAAGCGGTGGATAGCACCAGAATAATGTTAGAAATTGAACCTGTTGAAATTACTGCAGACAAAGGCTATGAGAGCAGAGAAGATATTAATATTAAAAGTGGCACTTAATTTTGCTAGAATATCATCAAAATTAAGTGCCGCTTTTTCTTGTAACACCTGAGAACACTGAGTTTTCAGACAAAATGTGTTTAAGAGCTGTGATTTTGATACAATTTTGTCAGTTGCGAAGCGACAAATATGACTTGTTTTGGTTTTTAATATCACAATAAAATGCTGTTTTTTCTTTGATATCATCTGAAACGTTAACTAATGTCTGTCCCCATTTTATTACCCCTACAGCATTAAGTGCTTCTAATAAATCTGTAAAATCCATCATTCCGTTTGAGACTTTATATATTATTTCTATCTTTTTCCCACTATTGTCAAAAAAGTCTGCTTTATCTAATGTACTTATGCTATTTGAACATATATTATCAAGAAAATCTTGAGAAATACTGGCTATTGTTTTTTTCTCATAAGAAACGCTTAAATAGTTACAAAAAGCAGTTGCAGTGCCTATCATGTATTCTACTCCGTTCATGGCTTCTGCATATTTTTCTAGATCTTCGTAGTTTGTTATATAACCATGGCCATATTTTTGATAAGTACTTTCAACATAATTACAACAGGTATTCATATAATCTTGTTTGTCTATAATTCCCTTCATCAAAATAAATGTAATTCTTGAACCTGTTAAATCATATGCAGTATTAAACAAATATCCTTTAAGTGCAGCATCCCGATAAGGTGGGCAAACCGTCCCGATTACAAGTTGATCAAAAACCATTTTACCCTGTGTCTCTAATGAATCACCTAATAATAATAAGTTCTTTGCGACGTCTAATTTATTAACAACAGTATCATATGTTTTTTTAATTTCAAGCATTTCGGTACTTTTATTTGTTTTATACGTCCAACTCCAACTTCTACTGGAATAATCTCTATAATTAAGATTGTATGCATAGTCTAGCTTTTCTGCAATTTTCAAATTCTTTACCAAAATGTTGCTTTTATCAAAATAGTATCTTTGACCAACAACCTTCTTATCATTTACATAACCAAACTTTGTACCTTTTTTTGAGATATAACCAGAATTTAAAACAACCACGCTATAGAGTTTATTTTGCAGCGTCATTTTATAAAGCAACCGACCACTAGACATTGCGGCTTCATAACTTGATTTGTAAAGCTTGCTTGTATCTGAACTGCGGTTTTCCAATACAAAATCTTGAACTGTCGTTATAGCTGCGGTATATGTCTTTGCATCCCAAGTATAATATCCTCCAAGCGACTCGACAACAAATTTTAAAGGTGCCATCGTTGTTCCATTTATAGATTTTGGTATGACTCCCATTTTTATAGAAAAGCCGTCTATTGTGGCTACTTCTGAATTTAGTTTAATAGCCACCTTATAACCATTTTTGCTTGTACCTGTAGCTATTTTTGTGCTCCCGTCCCAATTTAGTGTTGCACCCATAGCCTCAAATATTGCTTTTATTGGTACCAGGACATTACCCTTTTCACTGATTGGTAGTTGGTCGAATAGAATTAATTTTCCGTTTAGTGTTACCTTAATAGCAGGAATCACCAGTGTGTTTAAATTAATTGGATTTATTCCAAATGCTCCAACAAACGCGACACCGTTAACGATATAGTCACCACCTATTTTCTCGAGCACTATATAAGTAAAATTTCCGTCCCACTCAGCATCCTTTTCATCTTGAAAGTCGGGATTGTAAATTGATGTTTTGATAGCTAATAGATATCTATTATTAATCTTTTGTGCTTTGTATATTCTATTGTATAAACCTGGAGCTCCACCCCCTGGCAATGGGCTATATTTACCCTTGTTATATGTAGTTTTAATTCCACTTGATAATATAACTGATTGATGCTTTGTTACTGATTTACCAAACAATTTTTTCAAAGTGCTATCTACATATTCTTTAGAATATTGAAAATTTTTCTCATAGACTCCAATTTTCAGTGCTAACAAAATTAATTTATCGTCAGTTACTTGGTTTATATTATTAAATTGAGGTAACATACCAGAAGCATGTGAAAAAGATAATTTATTTAAAACATCTTTTACTTGTGTATTATTATTAAGTTCATTCACAATTAAAGAATTAGATTCTATTTTTAATACATCATCATTCGAGTTACTATTCTTTTTATATTCATGAGCAAATGTAACTCGAGCTCCACGGAAACTAAAATCTATGCTTTCTTCAATGATTAACTTATCTTCTGAGAATTTAAATAACAAGTACTCGTTATTATACTTGTATTTATACATATTATCCGAAATTTTATATGCTACTCCATCAACCTCGCCTGTATGCATATTAATGTCGTTAAAGACACTACCATCAAATTTAATACTATTATTATCAACTAAAGAAAATCGGAACTCTGCAGCATAGAAATACTCCGTCCCTTTTGGATCGGCCTGATGTTCAGGATGAATCAAGGCTGCTTCTGCATCTAATTTCTGTTTAAAACCATATACACCTTCAATATTAATTATATTTGTATCAGTATCGGGTACGCTATCTGCATATGCAAGTTTAAAATCCAAACCTAAAAACGCTGCTATTAACATAATCACTACAAGAAATGAACTAATAGTTTTTTTCATTATTCGCCTCCATAATAATTTTTTGGCTTTTATTCCACCTTCTTTTTAATCAAATTTTCTAATCTGTATTTGCTTTATTAGTTCTCCAAAAGCAGTAATATGCTTTGTTGTAATATTATTGCATATTTCTATTGCCAGTTCTTCGCTATAAATATGACTTGTTGAATTTCTATCATTTAACATCAAAAGCCACAGTTCATCATCTTCAATCAGTCCAGCTGATAAAGCTTCCCGTAAAATTGTTTTAGGAGAATTCAGTCCAATAAGCCCCTCATCTTCAAAAATCGCTTTAATTGTTTTCCATGCCAATTCAAATGTAAATTCAAATCTTTGTATTAGTCCGTCTCTTTGCAAATCATTTATTTTATCAAATTTAACTATACCTTTACTCAGTCTATCAAAAGCATTTTTATAGTTTTCATATTTTTGCTTATAATCGCTCATATAATACAACCCCTTCAATTTGAATATTTTTAATAAGCTTTTCATCCGTATCGCTATTTATAAATACTGTATCTATTTTAAGAAGAGTCTCAAGATCTTCTATATCAGCTGCAAAATTCCCCTTGTTTGTAAATTTCGGCAAGGTATAAATCGCCAAATCAATATCACTTTTTGTATTATTATCACCCCTAGCACGAGAGCCAAAAAGAACAATTTTACTAATTGCATATTTTTCAGTGATTTTTTTTATTTCTGTAATTATTTTCGGGTTTAAATCAAAACTCATTTTAATTCCTCCCGTCTTCTTCAACAAATCTAAAAACCTAAACATTCTCCAACAAGTATCACTTTAATTCGGCCTTTAGTCATGGACATACCAGTAATTACAAGCTGACTACATGCACCTTCAGCTACTTTAGAAAGTTCATCAAAAGAAGAGTAGTCCTGTTTAAATATCAGCAGAGTATTTTGTGCAGCATAGTTTTTTGCACGAAGTATCGCTGCTTCTAAATTTGGTTCTACTTTGTTGAGCCCTGCAATTACTATTACATTTTTCGGCCCAAATATAAGTGAAGCTACCCTATTGCCATATCCATCTATATTTACCAGCTCACCTGTAACAGATATAGCATTAGAACTCATTAAAAAGTAATCTGCTCCTAATGCCTGATGTGCAACTATATCCTTTGCTTTAGCACCTTGTGCGTCATCCGGGTCTAAGAAATTGTATCCCTCTTTTTTTAATGCAACATGCAAACCAATTTCATGGAGGGTTTCAGAACCTCCGCAAGAAACCATACTTTCTTTGGGCATAATCTCAAGAACTTTTTTCAGTGCGTCTTCTTTAGTCTCACAATAAAGTCCTTCGATATTTCGTTTTTTAAATTCTTCAATTAGCTTCTGCGCTAATAAGGCATTATAGCATTCTTTAGGTTTCATAGTATTCCTCCCATAAACTTGATTCTAATAAAGATTATATCAACTTTTTCAATTTCCCAATAGCTTCAAGCCTCATTTATTCGACCTCCAAATATCTAACTCGCCATCCAACCAAAACCTGTTATTGCCTGATCAACTATATGCTCGTAAACAACATTGCTCTTTTGAGTAAAAATATCTCTTCCATAGCTATCTGGCAGGTAACTATTCAGTACAGTGATAATTTCACCTTTAACCTTTTCCTTCGGTAGGATTGATTTGGCTCAAGCTTTTAAACAAAATGTCTGGCAATACAATCTGCTTTTTATTCTCTCTGCCTGAACCATCAGGAAGCGTCTTCGGCTTGGATATATAGCATATTTATTAGCTTCAACAAGCAGCTTAATTGCCGCTTGTTCAATCATATTCTCTGTTATAATGCGTGGCATATATATTCCCCCCAAAACTATTTCTCCTTTTGAACTACCAAGATTTTCTCGGTAGTTCAAGCTATGTCTAATTCTTTCTCATCAAACTGAATTTGCCCTTAAACCGACTGCAATTACGGCTTCTAAATTATAGAAGTTAGTATTGTATTCCTTGCCGTTTGAGGCAACTCGTAGGAATTTCCGACAAGTTGAATTTTCCTCTATTTCACCATCGTTAAATAAATTTTTTAAATGCTCCGCAATAGTTGAACGCCCCTTTTCATAAAGCGTTGCAATTATATCTTGAGTCAGCCATACATTTTCGTCAGCAACTAAAACATCAATAGAATTTTCACCTTTTTGTGCTGTAAAAATCAAAAATTCTGCTGTGCTATTACGGATTTGTAGCTCGTTATTTTTACCCTCAGCCATTTTTCTCCTTCCTTTCACCACTCAAAATCCTCAGGATATTCAAGCCCTTGTAATCGTATATCATTCTGCGCACAACCACCCTCTCTTGCTGCCACAGTAACCACTTCATTTATTTCCTTATGCTCTTCATCATACATGAATTCTGCGATTCTCTTGGCAATGGAGGACAGGTTTTTGAGGCGCTTTTCCTTGGTCATATTGATATACTTGATGTTTATTAAATCCACATACTGCCCTGCAATATGCTCAATATTCAGATAATCTCCATTCATAACTTTTAGCCATCTGATAAACGAAGCTTCTGTAAGTACTTCTTTTACACATTTCATAAATTCAGATTGAAAAAGCCGGATGATTGCAATTGTGTCATCCCAGATAACCTTTTTATCCATAGCTTCTTTGTAAATATATTTTGCCTTTGTAAAATCCCTAATTCTTAATTCCACAAGTTCATTCAAGCCCAGCATCACGAAAAACATTTCAGGATAAAGATAATTGCAGCTATAATATACATTGCTTTTGGGTGCAATGATCGAATGCCACTTCATTTTATCTTCATTCATATTATTGTCTACAAGCTCAACCTCCCGGTCTCCCTGATAGGCATGTCTTACATCATAGCATAGCCCCAATACACGAGTGGACATTTCAATATGGCTTTGATGTTTTTCGGAGTATTCATCAATTGTAATTGAATGAAATGCATCGACTAAATTGTAGAGATCGTTGAAATCTCCGCTTATGGTTACTCCTGTTAGGTTTTCAGTGTTTTTTATCGAAATCATTGTATTCCTCCCTTGCTATTTGTCAAACTTTATCCTATAAATTCACTTTCACTATTTTTGCAATTTCAAGCCTCATTTATTCGACCTCCAAATATCTAACTCGCCATCCAACCAAAACCTGTTATTGCCTGATCAACTATATGCTCGTATACAACATTGCTCAGACTTCTTTTTCACCAGTGTAATTTCCACAATAGATTTAGAAATATTTCATTAGCTACCGTTTATCATCACTACGCTGCTGCATTCTGATTAATACTCTCAATAACCTTTCGTATGCCCATCCAAATACCCATATCATCAAATATCTCTGCCACGCTGCCCATTTCATTAAATGGTGCCTCTCCAAGTACACTTAAATCCTTCATCATACCATTTTTAACTACATAAGAAACCATTCTCTTTACAAAGTTAATCTGAATACTATTCAAACTAGCATCCTTCAAATATTCTGAAAAAGCTTCGTTGGCAGCTTTCATTGAAAGACCCACGATGGAACGCACCAATTCACCAAGCGGAGTGTCTCCATATTCTTTTTCATAGTCCTGTTTGGTTCCTATTTCGTTCCACAGTATTCTTTCCAACTCCTTAACATCACTTTGCGTTAAAGGCTTATTTGTTTTAAGTTTTGCGATTACTAAAATATCTTCATGCTGCTTTAGATAGTACTCTACCTTGGCTTTGTAGTTTACTAAATAATCATTTGCTAGATCAGACTCTCGCCAGGACATAGATAAAACATCATCTGTAAAATCTGTTTGATATTTTGCATGCGGATCAAACTTAACATACTTCATCAAATCACGTAGATTTGTTCTGATTGTCTCAAACTCATTGATTCCAGCACTATCGATATAGTCTGTATGTAATAATTTTTCAATGAATTCTTTTTGAGCTGATATCTCAGGAATAGTTGCAAATCCTGCTAATGCTGATAATTTCTTATTTAAATCAGTTCTAGCCTTTTTATATTTCTTACCTACCAAGTATGCTAATTCGAGTCCATACATTAAATTATCAAATCGAAGGGCTGATATTTCATCTTTGTCCGGTATCACTAATGGTGCAATGTGCTCTGCTAACTGCAAAGTCACTTCATAGGTTAACGCTTGATAGTCTTCAATCTTGTTATACCCATCCACATATTTTAAGTGCTGTTTCACTGCAAAGTTTTCTCGGTTAAGTTCATTTATCTTCTCCACTAGATACTTCACGAAATCTTTTCTAAATGTTATCAAATCATCAGTTTGATATTCTAAGTCTTGTAATTTATAAGCCATCTCAACTTTTATATTAAAAATTCTCTCTTGTAAGGACTCTACAGCACTAGATTCCTTACCATTCTTTTTTACATCAAAAAAATCAAAAATACCGCAAAAATCAAAGATATAGAAACGTTCTTTGTCTTCTCCATCTATCAATCCTGTACAAAGTCTAGTTCCACGCCCTATCATCTGCCAGAACTTTGATTTACTCATAACAGGTTTAAAAAATACTAGATTCAAAATTTCAGGTATGTCAATACCAGTATCTAACATGTCAACTGATATGGCTATTTGCGGCATCTTATTTTTATCTGAAAAATCATCAATTAGGCTCTGCGAATAATTAGTATAATTATCAATCACTCTTGCATAATGCTGTGGATATTTTGCATATTCACTATTCCATACTTTTAAAATTTCTTCGGCATGGTTATGGTTTTTAGCAAAAATAATTGTCTTTCCTATCTTATTTCCATAGTCCACCATGAGACCATAATTCATAATCATATTTAACACTTTACGAATGGTATCCTTGTTAAACAACCATTCATTTAGTGCACCACGTTCTATGCTCTCTGGTAATGTCCCATCTTCTGCAGTAAATGTCTCTTCATATTCTTCTTTTTCTTCTTCTGGAAGGTCTTTATATGAGATACCTGACTGCATAAATTTCAATTTTGTATCTGCTACACGATAGTTTACTAAAAATTCATCTTCCACCGCTTGTTCCAGCTCATAGCCATGCGTCGGTACACCGCCCTCTAATTCAAAAATCCGATATGTACTCTTATCTATTTCATCTTTTGGCGTAGCTGTTAACCCTATCAGTAGAGAATCAAAGTAGGTGAAAATATCTTTATATTTATTGTAAATACTTCTATGGGCTTCATCTACTATAATCAAATCAAAATGACCGCAAGTATATAGTTTGCTTCCATCCTCATCCTTTGTATCATCAATACAATTCATCATGGTTTGATAAGTAGAGAAGACTGCTCTGGCATTTACATTATCTTTTTCTTCACATAAGTTTGTAATCGATAAATCTGGCATTAGGTTATGAAATGCTCTTTTGGCTTGCGTAACAAGGCTTGTCCTATCCGCTAAGAAAAGCATGTTTTTTACCCAACCATGACGAATCAACACATCTACTATAGAAATAGCTATTCTTGTCTTGCCGCTTCCAGTAGCCATAACAAGAAGAGCCTTTCTTCTGTTATTTTCATCAAACGCCTCGCATACAGCCTTTATAGCTGCTTTTTGATAATATCTGTTAGAAATATTATCATTTATTTTAATGTTATCCAAGTGTGTTCTCATAGCCATAATATTGTATAACTTTTCTAAATCACGTTTCGAATATATTTCAGATACTTGTCTCTCTGGATATCCTGCTTTTCCATCTATCCATATTCTCGTATCAAATCCGTTACTTAAGAATATAACCGGTCTACGCTTAAACTTCTTTTCTAAGAAATTAGCATAAAGAACAGCCTGCTGCCTTCCCTTTGAAACATCCACACATGTTTTCTTTGCTTCTATGACAGCTAATGGTCTACCATCTTCACCAAATAATACATAATCAACAAATCCAAAACCAGAATGATTAGGCATTTCTTCGATTGGATATTCATCTTTCCAGTTCTTATTATATTCCCAACCTGCATCTGTAAGCATTACATCAATATATGCTTTACGGGTTGCAAATTCAGAAAGCTCTAATGGCTTTTTGACATAACCTTCTTCTCTATTTTCTCTCCGCTGCGTTAATTGCACTTTTAGCTTTGCATTCTCTTTGATTAACTTTTCAACATCTACGTTTGGTGATTCCTTTATAGGCTCAGCTTCTATCTGGTCAAGTAATTTCTCATTATAGGTTTGTTCGGTATAATCTTTTGCATAGCAATAAGCCACAAAATCCATAAATACAAATAGATTCTGTAGTGCAAGTTTTGCCTGATCTTTCGTGATATTCTTAGCATTATGCGCGGCGTTATTTCCTACTATACGGATATAGTCCATACGTTTATAAATGTCTGGTCCAACTATATCTTTAAAATTATTCGTATTTATTAAAGTTACCAGTTTATCCTGATAAGGCATTATTAATGAACTATCTATACTGTAGAGCCATTTCACAGTAAATTCCATGGACCTACGGCAATTGAGCACAGAGGTAGCGTAATCTATTGTAAAAACTTTTTCAGCAGAAATAGCCACATCTGCAAATGTGGCAAATTGTTGTTCTGTTTTTAGAAAATCAAAGTTTGTCATATGCTACCTCCATTTTAATCATCTTGTACTTTCTCTTTTTGATCTTGTTTAAAATATAATCCTACTAAAGTCATAACATAAAGCTCATTTATGTCCTTAATCTTATCAAAATCTATCATATCTTCTAAAAACTTCTGCATAGTTTCGTATGCATAGAGGGCACTTCCTCCCCACGCTGCACTAGATAATTTTTCAAAGGAATAATGCAATTCACTAGGGAAATCTGGAGATAATATTCTATCTGATTTTAAATCAACAAATTTCATATTTTGCAAATTATCATATATCTCATTAATTACTAAAATCAACTTCTCCTTGTATTTTTCAAGTAGTATATTATTTTTCTCCGATTCAGATTGTACAATATAAACCATACTCAATTCTTCTATGGAATGTTTATAATAATCATTGTTCAAACGGATTTTAGATTCTTCTTTTAATATACTTAATTGCTCTTTAACATCTCCTGCTAACAGAAATTTTTTATTTCTATATTTACACAAAAATTGATTGTATTGTCTATCAATTTCTTTCATTATATCATTTAAATATTGATATCTTTTCAAAGAAAACTTATTTAATTCATCGATTTTAACTCCAAAACTGATATCATCTTCATCAGGTTGATTACTGTACAATCTTATTTCAAAGTCTCCCTTAGACCAGCCATATTTGCCTTCAAATGGCCAACTTGCGAACCGTTTTAAGTCCTTATTATCTGGTTGACTTGGTTCATCTAAATTGGTTGAATGAGCACCAAAGCAAGCTCGAATTGTTTTAAAGTAATTATTATCATCATCTTCAAAAGCCCGATTCAAAAAGCATGTGGTATCCCCTATAAATGGTATCTTTGAAGTCTTAAAGAATACTCTATGCAACTGCTGGATAGCTTCCCACATAATATCAATGCTAGAAATATAAGTATAAAAGTTCATACACCTGATATTAATATTTTTATTAGAATCCCAGCTACTATTTATATATTCAATTGTTACATCGATCCAATCCATAGCAGAGCAAATGCAATTCCATTTATTCTTGCCTTGTGCATTGCGATACACGTGAAGAACAAAATATGAATCATTCACTCTATCTCTAAATTTGTGTTTTAAATTCACATCAAAAGTCATGTTCTTCACCTCGTAAATTACCTAATCATTCAAAGTATCGTTGCATCAATGCATTGTAATTTAGTTCTAATTTTTCTAAGCCTTGTTGTAATATCGATTTCTGATGCTCCACTTTTTCTACAAAAGATGCAAATTGATTTTGTAATTCTATAGGTGGCAATTCAATTTCAATATTTCTACATTGTTGTAAACTAAGATTTTGCTGTCTTATCCCTATCGCAATATCAATAATCGAATGAAGATTTTGTGTACTTAAGCAATAATGTAATAGGTACTTTTTATTGAGTCTTTTCTTACATCTAAAGATAACAATTGCTTGATTAATATTCCACTCAGGATAATCATCAGGAACAATTGTAAATTTTCCCAGTGGCGGACCAACAATATTCATTAACAAATCACCAGGATATACTTTTGACCTAGCTAACTCATTGTCACTAATTTTTTTATTAATAAATGTTGGGTTATATGCAAAATTCATTTCTCCATTAAAAGTCAGATGATAAACTTTCAAAAATGGAACCCTATTACTAGCAAAAGTATCTATTATTTCAGATGACTTAGGTGTTGTACCCTTGGTAATATTTTCGCAAAGTTCCTCTAACTTGACTTTTTTAAATTCACTTCTTCCAAACATATCAATAAACTTAGCTTTAACCAACAAATCCAATTTCTCAATTTGCTTCTTTCGAAGGAAAATCAAATTACTAGCCTTATCTAATATTTCTACAATTTTCTTTTGTTCTTCTAGTGGTGGATATGGTATCTCTACTTCTTTGAGCCACTTATAGTGTCTGTTATATCCCGTATTCGGAATTTTTGCATTAAGTAATGCATAATACAAATATTTGTAATTTTCATCTAGTCTTTTACACTTTAGCAATTTAACACCATCTGCGCCCAAAAAAAATGGTCTATCAATATACTTTATTATTCGTGTATGGTCACCAAAAATTATTGCTGGCACATCATTGTATACTCCCTCAATATTATCCGAATACCCTGATATATATTCTTGCCCTTGATCAATAATTGGATATCTTCCAACTTCACAATAATCTTCTCTTTTTATCTTTACTCCGTTTTTAGTACAATCTTTAAAAATCTCCTCATATTGTACTATTTGACCTACTCTACTCATTCAACATCCCCTCCAGTTCTTTCAAACCTTCAGTTATCTGCATTTCAATATCTTGTATCTCTTTCAATATATCCATTGGTTGTGGATACTCTTCTGCTACATACTCAATCTTTTTATATTTATTAATAGATAAATCATATCCATTGTCTATTATATCTTGCTTATCCACAAGGAAACTTTTATTAGTTCTTTTTCTTCCTTCTTCATTTGCAGGATTGTGAAAACGTTCCACAATATCCTTGATATCATTTTCTTTCACTGGTGCTCTTTTATCATCAAGGCTATAACCATCTGCTTGCATATCATAAAACCAAACCTTATTAGTTCCACCATATCCTGTTTTAGTAAAAATTAAGATACCAGTTGAAACTCCAGCATAAGGCTTAAATACCCCACTTGGCATGGAAATAACCGCTTCTAATCGATTGTTTTCTATTATCTCCTTACGAATGTCCTTATGAGCTGTTGATGACCCAAACAATACTCCATCTGGAACAATAGATGCGCAACGGCCTCCAACTTTAAGCATACGCAAAAACAACGTCAAGAATAGTATTTCCGTTTTCTTAGTTTTTGTAACTTTCAATAAATCTGTGGAAACAATATCATAATCCAGACTTCCTTTGAACGGCGGATTTGCTAATATCATAGAATACTTATTATTATCAATGTTCTGATCAGAAAGGCTATCTCTATATTCAATATTAGGATTTTCAATTCCATGTGTCATCATATTCATTGCACCAATACGAAGCATAGTCCTGTCCATATCATAACCATTAAACATTTCGTTATTGTAATGCTCTTTGTTTTTTGCATTCATAAAGATTTCTTCAAGATACTTTTCTTTTAAATATTCACCTGCACTAACTAAAAAACCGCTGGTGCCACAAGACGGGTCGCAAATGGTATCCTGTGGCTTTGGCGCCATCATCTCAACCATCATTCGAATAATATGTCTAGGTGTTCTAAACTGTCCATTACGTCCAGAAGTAGAAATCTTCGACAATAAATATTCATATAAATCGCCTTTTGAATCTTTATTTTGGTCCTTCTTTACCAATTCATAAATCTCATCTAAAGAATCTACTATCTTACTAAGTAACTGAGGTGTTTCAATTTTTAATAAAGCATCTCCCATATATTTTGAATATGCACTATTCTTGTCTATATGCAATCCTTTAATAAATGGAAATACACCAATCTGCACTATCTCATACATATTAGCAGCTGGTACATCTCTAAATGATGACCATTTTAGCTGTTTGCCATCTATCTTCTTATCCCCAACGTGAAATTCTCCATCAAATATACTGTTAAATGCTGTTCCCAGCATAATGCTTTCTTTTGATTTTACATTGTCCACATTATCTAAATCTCTAATAAACATTAGGTAAGTAATTTGCTCTATAACATCAAGTGGGTTCGTCAATCCGCCTGCAGCGAAAATATTCCACAAACCATCAATTTTATTCTTTAATTCTCCAGTTAACATCAAGCAATCTCCGTTTCAATTATTTAGTATAAATTAGAATATAT
Source organism: Ruminiclostridium sp. (assembly GCA_036507975.1). Lineage (GTDB taxonomy): Bacteria > Bacillota > Clostridia > Acetivibrionales > DSM-1351 > Ruminiclostridium. Next base: position 4,592 of record DATCID010000149.1, on the reverse strand, counting down.
AAATTCTTTAAATTACCTCATCTAAAAGTCCTTTTATTTTTAATCTCCCGATACTCTCTCTATTATTTGACTATCAATAAAACTTTCTTAACGTGACACAGCCATAAAAACAAATACTACCTTTCTAAAATCAGAGGGGTATTTTCCCCACATTATACCATATTTTAATGTAAAGCTCTCCTTCTTTTCGTGTATTTATTCTACTTTGGCATATCTATGTACTCACAGGGTCGAAATGCATCAAAAAAGTGCATCCACATGAACATGAGACACACTTTTAATTATTGCTAAATTATCAATTCTAACTACAGTCCATATCTGAATAATTTCTTATTTGGTTGAAATAAGACTTATAGACCTAACTTTATTTTCATCATTTATATCGATATCAAGTCTGCCGTAAGCTTTCCCTTTATAAATAATTTTTTCTTCACCTGGTGCAATATACATGAGGATCAGTTTTATACCGGAAGCATTGTAGTTAATGTAACTCTCAGGTGTACCATAGGCTTCGACAAGATCCTCCAAAGTTGATCCTACATTGATTTCAGATGCTCCCTCATGTCTTATTCCTAAACTGATACTGTCCTTATTCCCATAAAAAGTATCTATTTTGCCTTGGTCATTAAAGATTATCTTCAGTCCATCTGTATACTGCCAGACGTTGTATCTATCTATACCTGTTGGATCACCCAATACATCCCTGATTTCCTGTTTTGTTGCGTTCAAATCCACTGTTCTGCCGCTGGGCAGCTTGGGGCTGTCATCAAAAAGCAGGATATCGTTATTTCCATTATAAATGGAGCTCACCTTATTATATTCGTCGAATTCTATATTCGTTTTTCCATACTCAAAAATATAATTGTATAAGTAAGAAGGATAAATTACTTTTCTATAGAGAATTTTTGGAAGACCTTTCAAACTTAAAACCTTTTCCCTAGTATCGCCTAATCTGATTGCCTGTTTTCCTGCTGCTGGTGGACTGGTATCAAGCACCATATCCCCCTCATTAATCCATCCTAAAACTTCAAATTCGCCATTTTGTCCAGGGCCAGCAAAAATTGAAGATTCTCCGTATTTCATTATAAAATTGTAGCATGCTCCATAGTCATCTGTATAACTTACACCACCAAAATCATCTGGTGCTCCCATATTTTTTAATACTTCAGCAATAGGTGTACCAAAGGTTATTTTTGATCCTTCAACAACACTTTTATCTAAAAGTAGATTATTAGAGGTATTTTTCCATGTTGTTACAGCATTATTACCATCCAAAATTAACTTTGATTTATCATAAAAAACTTCATACCGTCCGAATTCATTCTTATTGAATGAATCAGGTGTTCCCATAGCATCAACAAGCTGATTCAAAGTAGAAAACATGTTGAAATACTTGCCTGGTTTACTTTCCCCCATATTTATCCTGAGATTGCTATCTTTGTTTGTATAGCCAATTAATTTATTGTCAAAAAAGCAAAGTTCCGAATTTCCATAATATAATCTTACCTTCCGATAATAATCATCCATTTTATCCGGATCCCCCATTGATTGTAAAACCTCATCCAATGAAGCACCAATAGTGAAGTCTGCATTAGTATGATTGTAATACTGTGAAATTTTGATATTGTTGTCGCCAATTATTATCTCCGCCAATTTATTCTCTAAATTAAAAGTGAGCGCTGTGTTTCCATATTTTATTACATAATAATAAGTGTAACTTGGAGTTCCGTATGCATCCAATATCTCTTTCTTTGATGTACCAATTCGGACCGGTATTTTGTTCTGAGATACTGCCACTGGTAGTTTTAGATTTCCTTTATTTGACCAACCATCTACAAGAAAATCATCATTAAAGTGTATTTTTGAGCTACCATATGACCATATTAGTCCATTCCAGCCAAATTCACTGTCATATTGATTTGATATGCTGACGGGCAAGCCCATAGCTCTTATAACATCGCCTCTTGTAGATCCGAAAGTAAATGGAGGAGCATTTTCATCTTTTTGTAGGGTACCTATCTTCAATTCTCCTTTATTGACCCAGTCCTTTACTTTCAAATTTTCATATAGATATACAAATGATTCCCCATATTGTAACACTATTTCTCCAGCATCTTTTACAAGTAAGGACGGTATTCCCATAGCCTTTACAACCTCTTCAAGGGATGAGTCATAATTAAAACCTTTTGAATTAGGATCAATTGTTCCATGACCTATACGAAGTCCGCCTTTAACATTTTCTACCCATGCAGTAACCTTATTATTTTCCAATTCAATAAAGCCCTCTTTAAATGTAGCATACACTTTATTACGTACCATTATCAGTTCTTTTGGCGTACCCATCGATTCAAACAGTTCTTCCTTTGAGGATCCATATTTAAATAGTATATTCGTTTTGGGAATACCTGTATCAGCCCTTAAATTACCTGAATTTTTCCATCCCACTACCGTTGTTCCGTTTAGATATACTTCAGAATCTCCAAAAGATATAATGCTCAAGTAATATGTTGGGATGCCTGTAACCGTAACTTTTACGCCGCCATTTACCGTTGCTGTTACCCTTATTTCTGTATCTACAGGAATTGATTGACTTCCGGAAGCTTTGCCCATGACTTTAAACATGTCCTGTTGGGAACTACCTAGGGTAAAATAATTTCCTTCTTTAGGCTCCAAATTCCTGTTATATAAATACTGGTATTTACTGAACCACTGCTTTGTTCCCAGATATTTGAACAATACGACAGCAGCCTGTTCTTTGGTTACATATGACTTGGGACTGAAAATTCCTGGTGCCAGACCTTCCATGATTTTTGCAGACATAGTTATTTCTACGCCATTTTTAGCCCAATTGGATAGACTTATTTCATCTTTCAACTGGTTAACGATACGGTGACCATCATATGGTTTTTGTTTATCAGAAGGTACAATGATTTGGGAAAATATATTGGCCATCTGCTCCCTAGTGATTTTTCCTTCAGGATTGAAAGTATTTTGCGATATACCACTTACCAGTTTATACTGTTGAGCAGCTATTATGTATTTTTTAGCCCAGTGCTTGTCTGAAACATCCTTAAATATATCGTTATAACCTTGTTCAAATTTACTGGTATCAATATCACCCAGTGTTTTAACAAGCATCGTTACAAATTCTGCCCTTGTGAGTTCTTTCTTTGGATTAAAATTGCCCTTCGTGTCCCCTTTAATGATATTATTGTTTGACAAAGATTGTACTGCAGTTTTTGCATATTCTGAACACTTGTTTAGATCATTAACACTTGCATAAACATTTGAGTTACCTATAAGAAAAACAAAAAATGATATGAATAAAAGAATATACTTTTTCAATTAGAAATACCCCCCGAATATATTCGTTTATGAAAATCGAAATTACAGAACGATGTTCTAACCTAATACATATTACCAAAATTAATTATAAACAAATAGTAGTAAATAATACCATGAAGGTACTTGATATTCATAATAATCTGCATACCAATCAAGATCCTCAGCCATTTCAAATTCCTTTTTTGACATTACAACAGCTCCAGTCGTCAAGATCGACGCTATCATGACTTCCGTTTCTCTAAGCAAATCAAAGTCAGCATATAAAGCGCTGACACTACCATCAATATCTTCTGCAAATCCATCCAAAGAAATAGTTAGGCCTAAAATTACTTTTCCCATATATTTTCTCCATTCTTAAATTATTTAGCTTGTTTTCTAAACCAATCCTCGTATTACAGTTTTTTAGTAAAACCTAATGTGTTTTTACGTTCGTACACAGGAATATATCAACGGCTTTATTGTCACATGCGACAAATCCTATCTCAGATGATCAGTTCTAAAATCCAAATTTAGCTGTCACTGCAAAATTTAGACCCTCAATGAGCCACGGAACCCTCTGGCGGCATAGTAAGATTCTGCACCGTTGTGATACACGAAGACATTGCCGTAACGGAAATCAGCAAAAATGGCACCTCCGAGCTTTCTAATATCAGAAGATGTTATTATCCAACTCGATGTTTTAGTGTCATACCTTCCAAGTTTCTGCAAGTCCCTGTATTCTTCTTCTGTTAAAAGCTCAATGCCCATGGCAGTAGCCATATCAATAACGTTGTTTTTTGGTCTATTTTCTTTCCTTGACTCGAGAGCCTCATGGTCGTAGCAAAGGCTTCTGCGGCCTTTAGGACTTTCTTCAGAACAATCATAAAAAATGTATTCGCCTGTCCTTTTATCAAGACCAACAACATCCGGTTCACCACCTGTTCTTTCCATTTCATCGAGCGACCTATGTTTTTCAGTTTTAGCTTCTAGCTTTGCTTGTACTTTAGCCCATTCAAGACCTTCATGGCGATTCATGTTTTTCTCAAAACGGGCTTTTAATACACTAAGTAGTTCTTCGAGTTTTTCTAGTGATAAATCCATTTTATTTCTCCTTTTCATAAAGTTATATAGGCATTTGCGAATGCCCTAAACGCATTGATTTTACTGACATTTATTTGTTCATTTATATAAATTTTCTCTCCAGTTTGTTAAAATGTAAGTACCAGCAAACAATAAAACTAGAAACTGGAGGGAAAATTTATGGCTAC
>DATCID010000148.1:0-14935 GCA_036507975.1 Ruminiclostridium sp. | reverse complement strand
TTGTTCCAATTCTTTACTTTCGTATAGAACTGGTTGTAAAGTTCGCAAGTTACTCAATTTTGAAATGTTTTACCATTTCGGAATTTTCGAGTTCCTTTACTTATTTCATCACTGTTTACTTTTCAAAGTCCATTTCAAACCGACATACATATTACATATATCATCTTGAATCCTTTAAAGCGTTGTTGCCGCTGCTTTTCAAGGTGTTTGCTGTTTGTTTGTCACAAGCAGCTTAGTTATAATACCATGTCACTTACTCAGTGTCAACACTTTTTAAGATTTTTATTTGTAGTTATAAATTGTAATTATAAATACTGCACATATTTTGGTGATTCCACATCATGTATATTATCCTTGCTTTACATAGTGTTGCCTATATCTGCTCCTTTAAACATACCCCCACGAATAAGCTTATTTAAGTTTCCATTTATGCTACGTTTACATGAGCTATATGGTTGGGAATAGTATCTTTCAAGAGCATCTGGTATTCGCTATATTCATTATCAGCTTCGAATCAATTTGTTTTCATTGACTGAAACTTTAATGATTATACTGAATTATATTAATGTTCCATCCCCTTGTCACTTGTATGGAACAAAACAGAAGTTAATGATATAATTAAAGCATCTCGTAATAATGAAAGAAGATAATAATGAAAAGTAGTTTTAATGATATGGGTATTTCGTCTCCCATTTTAAAGGCTTTAGATGAGATGGGCTTCGAAACACCTACAGAGGTGCAGAGTACGGCAATTCCTCATATTCTTAATAAAGAAGATCTGATTGTCATGTCTAAAACTGGCAGTGGCAAGACTGCTGTTTTTGGTGTTTCCATGCTGCAAATGACTGATTCTGGAGCGGAGGGACCCCAGGGCCTTATTCTTATACCGACACGCGAACTGGCAGTCCAAGTAGACAGCGATCTCAAACAGATGTCAAAATATCTTCAGCACAAAACAACGGCTGTATATGGGCAACACAATATGAATTTTGAAATTCAAGCTCTTAATAAGGGCGTTTCTATTGTTGCAGGAACACCTGGTCGGGTATATGATCACATTCGTCACGGAAATTTGAAAACCAAACATATACGCTTTTTGGTACTTGACGAAGCAGATAGAATGCTGGACATGGGCTTTCTCGACCAGGTGGAGCAAATTATCAAAACTCTACCCAGAGATAGAGTAACTCTCCTTTTTTCAGCCACCATACCCACTGAAATTCGTAAAATTTGTAGAGAGTATATGAGACATCCAGTAACTATTGAGATTGAATCACAGACTAAGACAGTGGATACCACTCAACAAGTATACTGCCGTGTGGATAATAACGAAAAGAAAATACAGTTGAACCGCCTACTTCTGGTTGAAAGGCCTGAAAGCTGTATGATTTTCTGTAACACACGAATCGCAGTTGATAGAGTTCAGATCTTTTTATCTCGAAAAGGGTATGTTTCTCAGGCACTGCACGGGGATATCCCGCAGGGTAAACGGCTAAAGACCATACAAGAGTTCAAGCAGGGAGATTTTCATTTGCTAGTAGCCACAGATGTTGCGGCCCGAGGTATTCACGTCGACGATTTGTCACTGGTGATCAACTATGATGTCCCTATGGAAAAAGACAGCTATGTGCATAGAATAGGGCGTACAGGCAGAGCAGGGAATGTAGGCCGCGCGATAACTATGGTTACAAGTGAAGACATCATGAGCCTCTATGAGATTGAAGAGCATATCGGAGCTATGATTGCTGAAGTGGAATTACCCACTGAGGCTGATTTCAATGAGCACAGAGATTTGGCCGAAAAATGGATACAATTAAATTCACCGAAGATCAAATCGCCTGTGGCTGCTTCTGAGTTAAACTTAAAAGAACCTCAAAAAAAGTATCCTCACGCGAAACCTCCTCAGCATCATGAGAATTATAGAGAACGGCCGATCCAGGCAAATACAGATCACAAAACTGCTAAAAAGATCAGTACAGCACATCCATTTGAGCAGACAAAACCAGTCCACGCAATCGTAAGACCCACACCTCCCCATTCCATGGAAGCCGATGTGGTCAGTGCCAAAGGTTCCGTAGAGATGGTGCACAGTCAACATTCTACGGCTAGGAAACCATTCCTTCAGCGTGTAATACAGCGCATATTAGGCAAATAGGGTTACTGAGTTCTGGATAGCTAAAGGCATTTAAAATACTATGGAATAAAGTACTGATAGAGTTGTTTAAGCCCCACCTTCTGCCAATTTGTCGGTAGAGGATGGGGACATTGAATTTATTCCATTATCCAATAATCAAACGTGTAATCAGGTCTCACATAATCAAACGGCATATAAAAATACCCCTTATCTCCCCATTTATCTCCCCATGAATTTCTCACAATAAGATATCCTGGCTGAAGTTGGTATTTACCAGACTTACCCTGATGTTTTACTATGTCCTTGTATCCAACCACTAAAACTGCATGACCTCCTAATATTTTTTCATTCTTTTGAGGCATTTGCATAACTCCTGTTTTAGCCACTACATCTGATTCAAAACTTTCATATACATCCATGCCTAATAATACTGGTTGCTGTCTAAAAGCTATATTTTGCATAATTTCATCTAAAGAACTTAATGATTTATATGCCGTAATTTTGTATTTTTTTGCATTAAGTATTGCAAGTCTTGATGGAAGTAACCTATACTTTTCTGGATTATATGGCATATATGTTTCTTCGCAAACGCCTACTTTATAGATTGATTTACAAGTATCTCTAAGACTTGCTCCCACATCTTTGCTAGCTTTTCCTTCAAAGGCTCTTTCTGTATAATATAAAAACATTCTTGATAAATGAATCTGCTCATCCTGCAATAACATTGCCTTACAAGTGCAACCAGCATTTGCAGTACATGAACCTAACTTCCCTTGATTATAGACATCTGGGCATTTTGACCTTAGGTCTACTAACTTTGGTAAAATTATTTCAGGGTGTGGAGATACCGATTTAGAAAATTGCAAGTCTCTTTTATCAATTTTGTCTTTATTGTAAGAATACTTATCATTCATATTTGATGCCTCCATAAAACTTGGTCTTATTAGCATCATATGAGTTGGTATAATAAAATGTTATAAATCTTTTTATTCACTAAGATTCTTTCTATATTTTTATTGCTAAAAACTTCACTATCTGCTTTTCTCCAACATCTTTTGATATAGAAATACCAGTCTCAATTATTCTTTGTCTGGCATCATCTTGCTCTATATCCTCGCAATTCTTTATCCACTCTTTTAAAGCCCAATTATCAACCTTGTCATATACATTAGCTGCCCATCCATATGGTTCACCTAATTTGTTTAGCTTTCGTCTACTACCTGCTACTGTTATGTAATAATGTTTTTGCAATTCAATAATTGCATTCTCAACCTTGCTTGCACCCTTTTTTATCGTAACACCCATCTCTCTCCTGATATCACTGGTGTCAAGTAAAGTCATTTTCTCAAAAAGCTGCCACAACTTCCATGTAACAGGGCTGACTATGCCCTCTTCCCATCTTTCTTCCATAGACAACTGAGGTTGAAATAAAGCATAGAAGTATGGATACATCTTCACCGAAACAAACCCCTTATGACCTCCTAAGATACAGCCAAAAGCTAGTTGTTTTTCTTCTGCGGCTCTGTCTTTCCAGCGCCATGGATCAGTATCATAATCACCCGTATGCCATAATTCCTTTGATGTTTCCTCTGAAAGCGAAGGAAAACCTGGAAGTATATTTGATAATGCCATAAAACCAAGATCATTAACTCTTTTAAGAAAATTACTGTAGGTTTCAAGCAATGCCATAAGTGTATCCTCCATCAAACGAAATTTTCAATAAACAAGCCAGTACAAAAATATTGCAAAAAATATAAATACTAGAGATCTTATACCAATATCTTTCAAACTAGATATATAATCAGAACTATTATTTTCACGAAATCCTTTAGTAAAGTTTAGAAGCATAAACATTACAGTTGTTAAAAATATAAGCAGCCACATAAAAATGGCCATTAGTAAACCTACACTTACCATTTTGTCTGAACCATTAGTAGTAATAAGCCATCCAAAGAACATTAGGATACTACTCCATAGATAGCAAGCATCAATTTGACTTATATATGCTTTCTGCGCTTCTAAAACAAATCTAATTTTTATTATGTATGTGGCCGAAAGCACTACACCTGCAATGTTTAGTAATATGGCTAAAACGATTATTGAATTTTCGAGAAAAGCTTCCATTTCAATTCCCCCAATCTTAAATTTTTTGAATCATCGATAGTATTAAAAGTTTTATTTGTAAAAATCTCAATTACACTCGTTTTACTTCTAATATGTGGGTTTGGTAATTTATGAAATGACTTTTTATTTAGGGCATTATAGCTATTGCTATAAGCAATTTGCATTGATTTCTCTAATTTGTTTTGTGTTTTCGCTACAAAAGTAGTTCCGAATATTTTTATTTTATTCGCTGTCCCTTCAGTTACTGTCTTATAAGTATCTGCCCAGTATTCTTTATCATTAATACTAAGATAGTATCCAACAATTAATCCAGCACTTAATAGGATCACAATTATGTTAATATAAACTCTCTTATTAAAAACATATTCAACCCCCTTGATACCTCGATTGACTATCTTCGATATTTTTTCGCGAATAACGCCAGATCCGCTATAATCTCTTTTCCAACTCATCTATTCCTCTCCTTCCTTTATAATTCAAGTTTATAATGTATTTTTTTCTTTAATAGATATCGTTATAAGTAAAATTTTAGCATTAATTGCCTTAATTATCAATTCCTAATGCAAAACTTAAATGAAATTATTTTTTATACTACCATAATGTCCTTCTCACCACCTGTGATACATTGTCCTCCATTAGGCGTTACTATATAGGTGTCCTCTACTCCAACCATCCCGACTCCAGCAATGCCCTTCTTAGGTTCTAATGCTATCACCATATTCTCCTGAAGTGGGCTATTAAAACTATTTGCAATAACTGGGAATTCATCTATGTGAAGTCCTATTCCATGTCCTAAGAACTTAACCCTTCTCTTTCCAAAGCCCATGAAATTCTTTAGAAAATCCGAGTTTAAATCATCTCTTATTTTGTTATAAATCTCAGATGGAATATTGCCTGGTTTCAAAAGCTCAGCTGTCTTCTTCTCAACCTCTAGACAACCACGGTGGGCTTTTATTACATCCTCTGAAGGCTCTGCCCCAAACATATAAACCTGTGTCCTATCACTATGATAGCCCTCCATACCAAAACCTATATCTACAAAGACCAAATCACCTTTTTTAAGAAGTCTATCCCGACTACCAAGGATGGGCACTGCCGGGCTCATTCCCTTCATTCCGCCTGGTCCATCAAAGTTCGTTGGATACAGAGAATTTTCTCCAAATCCAATTTGGCCTGCAATCATTTCTGTTTGATACCTATAAAAACGTGAAACCCCATGATGTCCAAGTTTAAGCATTTTTTCGTACAATTCTGCTGTAAAATCAAGCTCACTCATTCCTTCTCTAAGAATGCTTGGCACCACCTCATCTAAAAGGTGCTTTTGCTGTTTTCCTGACTCTATCATCCAATGCAACTCATAAGGGCTCTTGACTGCACGAACTCCGAAAATTATATTTTCCATTGGGTACATACTCTTTATAGAAAAATGTTTTTTAAGTTTTTCGAGAACAGCCACAGTTAAAATCTCAGTCTCAACCAATGTCTTTCCGAGATCTCTTCCCATCACCTTTGCTACATCTCCGAAACTCTCCATTGGATAAATACAATGTAAAGGTGATTCCTGTTTTGCCCTTTCATAACTTCTTCTGGCAAAATACTTTGTTGTACCACCATTCTTTATTACCAGTACACCGTCCTGCATTGTGCCTGTAAAATAGTACTGATTTACTCGGCTAAGTATTATTGCAGTATCCCAATCCGGTCGTTTTTCACTGATAGCACTGCAAAGCCTTTTGATTCTTATCTCAAGTTCCTGTTTAGTTACCTGAATTTCCATGATATCTATTTCTCCTGTCTTTAATTATGTAGTTATCCTTACTTCGAGCTTCAAAAATACTACATATTTCCATCATTTGCTATGATATTCAAATTCTTATTGCTATAATAATATTATCATAAACAGTAGTGGCTATACAAAACAAATTCATTAATCACACATTTCTAATGTTTTATTTTACAGATGTTATTGGACTTGCACCCGCTTTTTTAGGAGTGCTATTTTTAGTCGCAAGAATTTGGGATGGTATCAATGACCCTATTGCAGGTTGGCTTGTTGACAACACAAAAACGCGGTTTGGAAAATTTGCAATTTAGTGGAACAGGCTATAATGAAAATATAAGGCTAATGTCTGATTATGGCCCGAGGATTTATGTAATTGAGAAGATTGTATCCTATTCCCTTACAACCAGTTCTCCAAAAAACTCTGGGCAGTGAAAATCAGGATTTTCAGTACCAATAACCTGCCAGCTGCCATAATGTGCTCTACCAGTCTTGTCTCCACATTTATATAAAGCTGCCTTTATAATTTGCTCTGGTAAAATATCTGACTTCCCATAAATTACTTCTAGTAATTCTAGTGGAATCATGTATTCAATTCCCCAAAAATCGCCTAGATCATCTATACCATTAAAAGTAATCACCTTAGGATATGTCATATTTAATGTTGATACAAACCTTCGGTCTGCCCTGTCTGCTCCATACTGTATTAGCAAAGTACCTAAATGGTTAATCTCAAAGTTCATGTATACATCAGATTCTTGTGGAAATGCATTAAAAAAGAATTCCAAACAACTATCCTGATATACATTCTCATTATCCTTTAAATATATAGAAACAGGATTATCTTCATAACTCCACATTTTTACACAAATACCTTGATTTTTTATTAGGCATAGCTTTGCTTTACTAAGTGGTCTAAAATCATAATCCCAACAGAATTTATCAATAATTATTTCATCAACGCTGTCCCACTCAAGTATATCTTGAACTTTTAAATAATTAACCATAATAACTATTAATTCCTCTCTTCATTTAATAAATCAAAAAGGTATAATTCACTGAACATTTACGAATAAATGTCACCCTGAATTATACCTTAGTCTTATAGAAATCTCAATAATTGGTTAATTACTTCTTCTCAGCCGGTCTTTCCTCTGCCTTATCAGCAGCTCCTGCATTCCTTTTAGCTGCTTCTTTATCTACTGCCATTTCTTCAACGTTCTTTGTATGGAGCCTTGCAGCGCCTTGATAGCCTTCCTTTACAGGTAGAAGGTTCCCATTATTCATTCTCTTTGTAGCATCAGCGATAGCTTTTGAATATTGTGGCAACCAAGCTTGCTGAGCAACAAGCATTTCATCAACCATCTGCCAAATTTCTGGAGGATTACAAACTGCACCTACCAGTGGATCCATCATCATCGCTTGCCTTAACAGAGAATCATCTCCATTGACTGCGGCTTCAACAGACATCCTCTGTACTGATATGCTAGTATTACATATAGCTGCGCAACCCAATGGCAGATCGCCAACTTTTGGTATATTAATACCATTTCTATCAACATATCCAGGGACCTCTACTATTGCATCATCTGGTAAATTTGTAATAGTACCATTATTAACTACATTGAAGTGGCCTCTATATACTCGTCCTGTTTCCAATCCCTCAATGATATATGAGCCATGCTCTTTGCTTCTCTTATCGGATTTGTATTCAAACGCTGGTTCCTTTAACCAATTTGGAAAATCAGTTTCAAACCAGTTTCTTCCTTCCGTTGTAACTCTGAGATATCCGCCAGTTTCACCATTTATCCAGGTACCTAAGTCTATCCAATCTTTAATCTCATCCGTACGCTTTCTATACCAAGGAACATACTCACTCAAATGTCCATTTGACTCTGTGCTGTAGTAGCCAAAGCGCTTGAGAATATCTATACGCACCTTTTCAGTCACTGAGTATTCCTCATGCTTTTCGAAAGCTTCAAGCAACTTTCCCGTCATATCTTCACCATTGTGCTTGACCTGAACATACCAGGTCTGATGGTTTATTCCTGCACAAATTATATCTACCTCATCCTTTTGTAGACCTAATACCTTTGCTATTTGCTCATGTCCACCCTGCACTCCATGGCAAAGACCTATGGTTTTCACTCCACCATACTTGTTGCACGCCCATGTTACCATAGCATTAGGATTTGCATAATTTAGCAAAATACAGTTTGGCTCAGCCACCTCACGTATGTCCTTGCAAAAATCAAGAATAGCGACTATCCCTCTTTGTCCATACATTATTCCACCGGCACATAGAGTGTCTCCAACACATTGGTCGACTCCATACTTTAGCGGAATATCAATATCATACTGAAATGCATCAACGCCACCAATTCTTACAACATTAAAAACATATCTCGCATTTTTTACAGCCTCTCTCCTATCAGTAGTTGCTTGAATTTTAATCTTTAGATTATTCTCATCAATATCCCTCTGGCAGAGTTCAGTAACCATTTTAAGGTTATGCTCATTAATGTCGGCGAAGGCTACCTGAATGTTATTAAATTCACCTACTGCGAGGATATCCCTCAATAAACCCCTTGTAAAGCCTATACTACCTGCGCCTATAAACGCAATTTTAAAAGACATAATCAAAGCCCTCCTACAAATATTATTATAGATTCATTATAAACTTATAGGAGGAATAAATGTTTTAAAAAAACAGATTAGTTTTTCTAAAAATGAAAGATATAGCGACTTTCTATAAATTATATTTCTGAGCTTCTCCAAATAATTCTATCTCGAAGCTCTTTCTATACTTTCTAGGAGAGATACCCGTGACCTTTTTGAACACTTGATTGAAGTATTGACGACTGCTTATTCCCACAATATCAGAAATATCAATTATCGGAATATTGGTATTTTTAAGCAGCATTTTAGCCTTTTCCACTCTAACACTTGTTAAATACTCTATAACCGACATCCCAGTATTCTTTTTGAATATCCGGTTTAGATAGTCCTCATTAATATTGGAATAAGTAGAAACATCTTTTACTGTGAGCTTCATATCATAGTGCAGATTGATATATCTTTTTGTCTTGTTAATATAGTTATTTGCTGCAGATTCATTTTTGCTTATCAATGCCGCATTTGCTGTTTTTATAAGAATTTCATACATAAGAAGTTGTACAGAAATACTCTGCTCAGTTGAAGATGAATTAAGTTCTATAACCAAGCTTTTTAGCAGTTGATAAACATCTTCGTAGTCCTTTAAAATAAAAAAGGGTTCTTGCGAAGCAAACAAATTTCCAAGAGCCTTTACATTACTAGCAAATTCTCTTAACGAAGGCAAAAAATTTGCCTTCGTTATAAAAACAAATTCTACATTCATCATCATACAGTTGGAATCTTCGTTAACTATCAGCTTATGCAATACTCCTGCATTGATAAGTATAAAGTCACCTTTTTTGAAATTTATCTTTCCACTTTCATAGTCTTTTAGATATATTTCACATGCACCGTTGATTATGTACATTATTTCGACCCTGTCATGGGTATGAAAATCCATTGAATAATTATTCCAATTCCGAAAATAATATGCCTTAATTTCTGGTTGATAGTCCTCAGTCAAAAGCTTTTGATTATAAATACTATTTGTATACATAAACTAATCTCCCATTACCATTCTCCTTGTACCTTATCATTTTTGTGATCAAGTGAGAATTTTGCAACATCAAAATAATTACCACTAGTCCCAAATGTACTATCAACATTTACCCATCTTTTTCCTTCTGAATCATAAAATTGGTTCCAAGCGTGATCTCCCCACGCCAGTCCGCTATATCCTAATCCAGTAACTAGCCTAACCTTTATACCATTGGCTCTGCACATTGAAATAAATATGCTGGAATAATCAAAACAAATTCCCTTTCTGGTTTGGTAACATATTATTGTTCCAGATTGTGTGTTTTTAGTATCCCTTGCAACTTGCTTAGCTTTTTCATAATCATATTTTATATTGCTTGTTATCCATTTGTATAATTTCTTACTTTTATTATAGTCAGTATTTTCACCTTTTGCCAAGTCCACTGCTAATTTATCAATTTCAGGTGTAGATTTTACAGCTTCATCAAGTGTAACCCCATTAAAATATTGAATTACCTTAATATTATAATTGCCAAGAGTATCTCTAATATTTTCGGCAATTTTTGTATTCTGTGCATTATTATTATCTTTGTTGTTAAATTGATCATTAATAATTACAGGTATTTTCTTTGCAATATCCGAATTAACAACAGGCTTTAGGGCCGTGTCATAAACTGTATTTAATATTTTTGACTCATCAATATACTTTGAAAGTCCAGGAACAGTAAAATAATATGATAAGAAATAAAATATAAAGCTTATGCAGATTAGTGTCACTGCCGCTCTTGGAATACTACATATAAGCGAAATAATTCTCTTCGTAAATGAACCAAGAGAGTTCATCGCTTTATAAATTTGGTAGGCTAGATTATCAAAAACATGAGCGTAGAGTGGATATGTTACTAATCTAATTATAAGTACAACAATTATCAAAATAATAAAGGCAACACAAAGATAAGTATAAATATTATTAGTTGCCAGGCTATCCTTTATTGAGCTAGGCAACAAGTCATATATATATTTGAATACTGCATTGCTTTTATCAAAAAGAATGCCTTTTGTAATAAACAAGGCAATTAAAAGCGCTACTATAAACTCTATATTATTTACAATAGAATAAAATCCATTTAATATTCTATCACGATTAAAGGACATAAATAGTGAGCTTATAAGTATAACAATTACTGGTACTATCAATATAATGCTAACTGGGTTGAATTCTAGACTTGTCAAAATATCCACCTTTTTATATTTAGTTGTTCCTTAGTATTATAAAATTTAATTTTCTATATAATGTCTGATTAAATCAGCACATTAATACTGATATTATAGCACATTATAAGATTAGTTATAATTTCCCCGAATAATTACTAACAATGCTATTCATTTTTTTGCATAACAAATAATAATTAACTGCAATTTTTATTTAATTATTTAATATTATTCGACAAAAATTACAATACTATTATCATTAAACATGCTAATATAAATAACTTTGATGTAATTTTTGAATCATTGTTGAATTCATTAAATGTTAAATAAAGATGCTACACGTTTTTTTCCTTGCAATTATTATGAAAAAATTGTATCTTTTAATAATAAGTATTTATTGATTTTCATATTATAGTAACTATATTCATTTAAGTAATTTCAAAAATTTAGAATGAGGTGAATTTATGAGTCTGTTAAGTGAAATTTACGGATCTAACGTATTTAGTGATGCGGTCATGAAGGTACGTCTTCCAAAAGCCACATACAAAGCACTCCGAAAGACCATTGATGGAGGTCTTCCTTTGGACTTGGAAATAGCTGAGGTAGTTGCGAACTGCATGAAGGATTGGGCAATAGAAAAAGGTGCTACACACTATACTCATTGGTTTCAGCCAATGACAGGAATCACTGCCGAAAAGCATGATTCATTTATAAATCCTACAGTTGATGGGAAAGTCCTCTTAGAGTTTTCAGGGAAAGAATTAATAAAGGGTGAGGCAGATGGTTCTTCCTTTCCTTCTGGAGGCCTTAGAGTAACTTTTGAAGCTAGAGGATATACTGCATGGGATTGTACTTCCCCTGCCTTCATAAAGAGCGATACACTTTATATTCCTACAGCCTTTTGTTCTTACACCGGAGAATCCTTAGATAAAAAGACCCCCTTACTCAAATCTATGGAGTGTCTATCAAAAAATGCAATGAGAGTACTTCGACTTTTCGGAAATGAAACAGCCACGAAGGTTGACTCTACCGTTGGGCCTGAGCAAGAATATTTTTTGATTGATAAGAAATTATATGATCAAAGAAAAGATTTGATATTTACTGGTCGTACTTTATTTGGTGCCAAGGCTCCAAAGGGTCAGGAAATGGATGATCATTACTATGGTAGCATAAAAGCAAGAGTATCTGGTTTTATGAGGGAATTAGATGAGGAACTTTGGAAACTAGGTATATCTGCCAAAACAGAGCACAACGAGGTAGCTCCTGCGCAGCATGAGCTTGCACCTATATTCAACACTGCAAACATTGCAACAGACCACAATCAGCTCACAATGGAGCTGATGAAGACCGTTGCATTAAGGCACGGTTTAGCCTGCTTACTGCATGAGAAGCCATTTGCAGGTATTAATGGCTCAGGAAAGCACAATAACTGGTCATTATCTACAAACGACGGACAGAACTTACTTGATCCAGGTAAAACACCGCATGAAAATGCACAATTTCTCATCTTCTTATGTTCAGTAATTAAAGCTGTAGATGAGTATGCAGACCTTCTGAGATTGGCTGCTGCAAACCCTGGAAATGATCATCGTTTGGGTGCAAACGAAGCTCCACCAGCTATAATTTCCATTTTTTTAGGTGATGAACTCACAAGAATACTTGAACAAATTGCATCAGGTAAAGACAGCTCGTCAAGTGTATTTGGTAAGCTTATGGTTGGTGTTACTACTTTGCCAGCTCTACCAAAGGATTCTACTGACAGAAATAGGACCTCTCCATTTGCCTTCACTGGTAATAAATTCGAGTTCAGAATGGTGGGCTCATCTGCTTCTATTGCATCTTCAAACTTCTTTTTAAATACGATAGTCGCTGAAGTTCTGGAGCAATTTGCTAATAGACTCGAAAAGGCAGATGACTTTACAGCAGAGGTTCATGATATCATTAAAGAAGTTGCCGACATTAATGGAAGAGTTATATTTAATGGTAATGGCTATTCAGATGGTTGGGTGGAAGAAGCCGAAAAAAGAGGCCTCCCAAATATCAAGAACTATGTAGAGGCAATTACTAGCCTGCTAAAAGAAAAAAATCTCACTCTTATGGAAAAGCACAAGATTTTTAGTCGAGTTGAAATGCACTCTAGATATGAGATATCGCTTGAGAAATATATTAAAACAATTAATATAGAAGCCATGACAATGCTAGAGATGTCTAAGAGACAGATTTTGCCGGCTGTTATTAAATTTGCTACTGAAATTGCATATTCTATAAATCAGATAAAGAGCTGTGGTGTAGATGTTGACTTGAGCGCAAATTTTGAGTTACTAAAAGAGCTTACCACCCTGACTTCACAGCTCAAGAAAGAGATTTCTACCCTTGAAGTTAAGCTAAATAGGGCTCAGGAGCACCACGAAAGCACTTATGACCAAGCTGCATACTATAGAAATGAAATATTTACAAAGATGAATGATTTGAGGATTGTCGCTGACCAGTTGGAATGTATCGTTGACTCAAAGCTATGGCCTTTCCCAACCTATGCAGATATTTTGTTTAATATATAAAGCATAAAAATTTTATAAGTAATAACATAGACTTTGCACTTCACCTAAATACTTTATATAAAAAAGAACAAAAAAGGATGTCTATTCAAACAGACATCCTTTTTTGTTCTTGTGTTTTACGGCACTTTGCTAAACATTTAAATCTCTCTTTTTATAGAATACATAAGTCACACAAGCCAGTGCAGCAATAATCACAAACGACAAAATTACAAATATAGGATCAAACCCTCCACCATACATCATTTTTTCGGAATCGAAATATTTGAAGGGAGTGATATACCTAAGGCCTTCAAGCTTACTATTCATATCAATTACAATGGATAGCATAAAAGTGACCAGAAGTACTGTTGTAGCCACTGAAGCGGCACTCTTTGAATTTTTACTTATAGCAGCTATTCCCGTACCTATGAACAAAAACATCAACTGTAAAATAAACATTCCAATCATCAGTGTTAATATGCCACCTGCTATTTCCTCACCATTACTATACTTACCCACAATAGTAATTGATAAAATCAAGGTAACAATGTTTAATGTCAGAATATTAACTAACGCAGCCAACAGCTTTGATGTTATGATCTTAGTTCTGGATACCGGTTTCACCATTAAAAATTCGGTTGTTTTATCTCTTTCTTCCTTTGCAATAATATTGGCACCAAGCATTGAAGCGTGTATAGTTACCATTATCAGCATGTATAAAAAAAGCATCCCATAAAACCCACTAGCTTTTGAAACGTCAAAATTACCAAAACCCAATATAGCCTTTAATGTTTTAGGTATCTTAGACATAAGTTCAGTTATGGATTGGTCAGCCTCAGCATAAGCAGAATACTTCCCCATTCCAGCAATAATCATGAATAGCATGCCTATGCTCCATGCAATAAGTGATTTTCTATGGGCTTTCATTTCTCTAATAAAAATATTCACAAGCAAAACCTCCTTAAAGTGGTTCAATCAATTTTAAACTGCGTGAACGTCTTTTTTTACATACACCAGATAGCTAGCGGCAATTGCCACAATAACAAAGATTATTCCAACAATTAAAAATGGAGTCTCATATGCCGCATTCTTTATAATATATTCATAATCAAAATATTTAAATGGAGATATATACCGTACTGCTTTATCACCAATAACAGAGCCAAGCATACTTATAACGAAAAACCCAAATACTGTACTAAGTGATACTGAAATCACCGATTTGATATTTCCTGCAATCACTGAAACAATAACTCCCAAGGAGACAAACATCAGCTGAACAAAAAACAATGTAGCAGAAATCATCATGAAAATTTTCATACTAAAGGCTGTCTTCACAGTTAATGTCATCGGAACTGTTATAAGCAAATATATTATGTTTGTAATTACTAGACAAGCTAATGCTGCCAAAAGCTTGGATGTCATGATGCTTACGCGGCTGACAGGCTTTGTCAATAAAAAGTCTGCCGTTTTTTCTCGTACTTCCTTTGAAACAATTGAAACTCCTATATTCAT
>DATCID010000147.1:0-34489 GCA_036507975.1 Ruminiclostridium sp. | reverse complement strand
GGAACTTCTTGAGAAATACCCTATAAGAAGACCTAAAATCTATGTAAACATATATGGCTAAGATTTATGTGAATGGCGGAGTGAAGAGCCGGATGCCTTAATTGGGCACGTCCGGATCTGTGAGGGGTAAGTACCGCGAGGTGCACCTACTCGACATGTTGAAGAGTTGGCAAAGCTATGCCGGTTCCATGATTGCAAACATGGAAATGAGCCGGGGTGTGCAGTAAGAGAAGCAGTAGATAACGGCAAATTGGAAATAAAAAGATGGGAAAGCTGGTTGAAGTTGCAAAAGGAGCTTGCACATCTTGAGTCAAAGAAGGAAGGAAAACTAAGGAATCAGGAAAAACAGTGGGGTAAGCAGATTGCTAAGTTTCAAAAGGATTTCTATAAAGAGAGGAAGATTTGAAATGCTTAAATATACAAAATCATCTTTAAAAGAAAATAGTGAGTTCTTTACAATGTATATAAATACATTTTCAGCAAGATATGATGACTTTTTGGAAGAACATATACTTGATTCTGAAATATACTCAATTTATATCAATGATGCTCATCTGGGTTATTTCGGGGTCTATAAGAATAATATGTTAACACAATTTGTTATGCCAATATCGGAAGTAAGATATGCACAAACTATATTTACAGATATCCTAAAAGTTTTTGGTATTAAAAATGCTTTTGTACCCACCTGTGATGAATTATTTTTATCACTTTGTTTGGATAACCACAAAAAAATTAATATGCAGGGATACTTTTTTGAAGACAGCGGCAAGCTCGTTAGATCAGTAGAATACTGCAGAGAATTGCTTTATCCGGCAACATTAAAAGATCTGCCTGAAATAATTTCAATAACTGGTGATTTTATTGATATCCACGAAGAAAGAATCAAAAAAGGGCAGCTATATGTACTTCGAGAAAATGGGAAGTTCTTAGGTATGGGGATCATAGTTGACAATGTAATTATGAGGAATTGTAAAGGTACAGGTATGTTTACTAATGAAAAACATAGGGAAAAAGGAGTAGGAAGAAGTATAATACTTCATCTCAAAGATATTTGCTATGCAGCAGGTGTGGCTCCGATTCCCGGATGTTGGTATTACAATCATAACAGTAAAAGGACATTGGAAAGTGCCGGGTACGTTACTAAGACCAGACTTTTGAATGTTGAATTTTGAGAGGAGAATAAACCTGCTGGAAGCACATATTAACCTCAATCATGATGCAGACAGTCTGAAGTCGGAAACTATTGATACAACTATCAAGCATATATTTAAATCAGGTGCGTTGAAACGTGAAATGAAGGTAACACTCAAATATTTATATAACAGATGGAGGAGATTTTTATGGTAGTAGTCGAATTAAAACAATCCCATATTGAGGAAGCCTGTAAGCTTTTTGCGGCTTCCTATCATTTCCAGAGGGAATTGGTTCCAATTCTTGATGAAAGCAATGCGAGTGTAGAAAAGATAATGCCCATGCTGAAGAATAACCTTGAAAATTATTCTGGCGTTGCAGCGGTGGAAAATGGCAGACTACTTGGGTACATGACGGGTATGTTCATTCAGGGATTACTTGGAGTGAATAAAGGTGTTTTTGTTCCGGAGTGGGCGCATGCCTCCGTTACAAATAATTCATTCAATATTTACCGTAGTTTGTATCAGACAATAGGGCAGCAGTGGGTGGATAACGGTTGCCTTACACATGCCATTCAGTTCATGAGCCACGCACAGGAAGCTCAGGAGGCCTTTTGTTGGAATGGATTCGGAAGAATTTGCATTGATGCTGTTCGTCCTGTTGAACTTATTAACTTGGAAGTACCTGAGGGATTTCATATTACTCCAATACAAGAAAAGGATATACCTATTTTGTTGCCATTAGTGGATGGAATAAGCCGGCATCTGACAAAATCATCTGCATTCAAGCCATACCTTGAGCCTGAAAGGAGAGAAGAACTAAATAGTAAGTTGAAACAATCTGAAAATTATGCATGGATGGTATGGGCAGGTAATGAAACTATAGGCTATAGTAGCGTTACACCTAATGAAGATGGAGCTGCATGGATAGTTAATGGAAAATGTAAATTTGCAGTTAATGGTGCCTATGTGAAGCCTGAGTACAGGGGTATAGGTATAGCAAAGCTGCTTTTATCAACTATTATGGAATGGGCGAAAAAAGAGGGATTTATAAGGTGTTCAGTAGATTTTGAGGCAACAAACTTAGAAGCATGCCAATTCTGGTTGAAGCATTTTAAGCCAGTATGCAAATCTATGGTTCGGCGGTTGGATGAGAGGATATTGAAGAGTATCTAAAATGGTTTTTTAGTTATATTGGAGGGGTTGCATTTCACCCCTCACAATTTAAGATGTGTTTCCTTACATTAGATAATAATATCTCCTTGATTTATTAGACTGAATTCTGCCGCTTAACCCGCTTATAGCAGTTACAAGAGTAAACGAATCAATTTCTCGGAGTAATCTTTGTAAAGACCTATTATCCATCCTGCGGAAGGGTTCCTCTAAAAATGATGTTTCTTTTGATAATCCTAGTAGTGTTTTTCATATTTAAATATGTTAATATATTACTTAGCTTAAGTTGTATGCATTTAACAAAAAACTTAAGCTGATTTTTTTGTACAAGGAGATACTCGTGGGTAAAAGATTATTTATAACTGAAAAACCATCTGTCGCAGCAAGTTTTGCCAGTATTCTTGGACTTGAGATTTCTAAAAATGATAGAGGTAGAGGATTTGCGGAGAATAGTAGCATAATTGTTTCGTGGTGCTTTGGACACCTTGTAACTATGGCGTATCCAGATGTTTACAACCCTAAATATAAGCAATGGAAGATAGAGCATCTGCCAATAATCCCTAAGGAATACAAATATATTGTTATAGATGATAGAGGTGTAGGAAAGCAATTTGATGTAATACAAAAACTTATGTGCAGGGACGATGTTGAAATTATTTATGCCTGTACCGACAGTGGACGTGAAGGTGAATATATATTTAGACTTGTATATTCACAAAGTGGAAGCAATAAACCTGCTAAAAGGGTATGGATTTCATCTCAAACTGAGGAAGCTGTGAAAAAAGGCATTGATGAAGCAAAGGATATTAGTGAATACGATTTACTTGCAAAAGCAGCATACAGCAGAGCGAAAGAGGATTGGCTCTTTGGTATGAACTTTAGCAGAATGTATACCTGTCAATATGGCAGTAATCTTTCAGCCTTTTTAAAAGAGAGTAAATCCTCAGTAATACCCATTGGTAGGGTTATGACCTGTGTTCTAGGTCTTATTGTTGAGAGGGAATTAGAAATTAGAAATTTTGTGGTTCAAAAGCATTATGGAATATTGGCAAGCTTTATATCACAAAATGCTAGCATTGCATACAAGGGCAGATGGCAGCCGAAGAAGAAAACTGCCAAAAAATCATCGGAAGAAGTAGATGAGCAGGACAAATATATAAGCAAAGAAGAAGCTTCAGAACTTATTGAAAAGCTTAAAGAGCAGGAAGCAGTTATTAAGAAAGTAGAAGTAAAGGTAAAGAGCGAACCGCCGCCACTGCTGTTTAACCTTGCAGAATTACAATCTGAAGCAAACAAAAAGTTTAAACTACCGGTTGATAAAACCCTTGAAATTGCTCAAAGTTTATATGAGAAAAAGATGATATCCTACCCGAGAACAGATAGCAGAGTTATTTCCACTGATGTTTTAGGTGAACTTCCGAAGGTTTTAAATGGCTTATTTAAAAATCAAGCCTTTAAAGAGCACGTCCAACGTATTAAGGAACAAGGGGTCCTTAAAATTAATAAAACAACAAAGCGGTATGTTGATAATAGTAAGGTTACCGATCACTATGCTATTATACCAACCTATGTAACAATGGACTTATCAAACCTTGATGAAAATACAAAAAATATATACAACCTTATTGTAAAAAGATTTCTAGCTATTTTTTACCCTCCAGCCCAGTATAATACCGTAAAGGTGGAAACTGATATAGTTGGTGAAATATTCATTTCCAATGCTAAGACTCTTCTAAGCTTAGGTTGGAAGGAAGTGTATGAAGTTTCCTCACAAAAGGATGAGGATGAAATAACCGATTCACCTATTCATAAACTTGTGAAGAACGAGAAAAGTGAGGTACTTGGTTTTGATTTAGAAGAGAAGGAAACAAAGCCACCATCAAGGTATACAGGTGGTTCATTGATTATTACTATGGAAAAAGCCGGTAAATTTATCGAAAATGAAGAACTGCGAGAACAGATAAAAACCTGCGGAATCGGCACCTCTGCAACACGTTCAGGTATTATTAAGAAGTTGACGGAAATAGGACATATAAACATACACGACAAAACTCAAATTGTTACACCGACCTTGAAGGGCGAAACTATTGTGAAATTGGTTCGCCAAACGGCAAAAGAACTTTTGAATCCTTCCTTGTCAGCTAGTTGGGAAAAAGGTCTTGCAATGATTGAGAATGGGGAAACCACCGAATTGATTTTCCAGGAAAAACTGCATTCGTATATTATAAAGTCTATTGAAAAGGTTAAAAGAACTAGGAATAATAATATTCTAAGGAATTTAGACTAATTAACATGGTGAGAAAGTAGGCCTTTAAATAAATTAAATGTCGTTTTCTTGATATAAATAAGAAATTTTGTTATAATAAATTAGTGACTATTAAAATAAGCTTTGGAAAAGGATGTGTTTACATTGGGAATATTGTTATGGCTTTTATTTGGATGTATTGTTGGATGGATTGCAAGTATTATTACTCATGATAATGCTGGTATGGGTATAGTTGGAAACATCATAGTTGGACTGGTTGGTTCAGCATTAGGTGGTTGGCTAGCATCAGCTATCGGTATAGGATCTTTTGATAAATTTAGCTTGGGCGGTCTTGTTATCGCTGTGTTAGGCGCTGTATTGCTTTTATTCTTAATCGGTATGCTCAGAGGGCGCCGCAGATAAGCAGACGGCTCATCATATTCAAAAAGTATGAAAAAATGTCGTATCCATGCAATTTAGTATAAAGTTTATTTTAACGAATTACGACCACAAAATACGAATAAAAAAAAGCAGTTTCCAGCGGGAACTGCTTTTTTAATATTAAAATTCAGAATTCGCACGAAAGCGAGGATCATTTATTTGGACAACTACATAATAATGCAATATTTTGAATGGAATTTGATAGAGGATGGCAAGCACTGGCAGCGACTTCGAGATGATGCCGTGCACCTAGCAGAGCTTGGGGTATCTGGGGTGTGGATTCCGCCCTGTACCAAGGCTATCACCTCTAATGATGTCTGTTATGCAGCATACGATTTGTATGATCTCGGTGAGTTTGACCAGAAAGGTTGCCGACAGACCAAGTACGGTACCAAGCAGGAGCTACAGGAATCCATACAAGTTCTTCACAAGAACAATTTGAAAGTCTATGCCGACGTCGTTCTAAATCATAAGGCAGGTGCGGATGAAACTGAAAGGTTCCAAGTTGTAATGGTAGCTCCGCAAGATCGCGAACTCAATGTCTCATAACCTTTTGAAATCGAGGGTTGGACTAAATTCAACTATCCCGGTCGTCAGGGGAAATACAGCAATTTTCAGTGGAACTATACACATTTCACTGGTACTGACTTTGACCAGGCCACTGGTCGCAATAGCATTTTTAGAATATTAGGTGAAAACAAATACTGGTCTAAAAATGTGGATCATGAATTCGGTATTTATGACTATCTGATGTATGCAGACTTGAGAAAGCTTGTAACATGTGGAACTGAGATTTCCTGAGAAGAATGAACAGTATTTTCCTTAAGATAAAGAATAAATCTCCTGACGGTGGCATTATTAGATAGGATTGTTGCATCTGCATAACTACGTGTATGATATTCATCCTGGAAGAGCTGATATTCCTTTTCAAACTCTTTCGGACATAGGAATGGAGGTATTTTTGAGCGCATGTAGAATCCAAGTTGACCTGTCTCATGATATCTTAGAAGGTTCTGGACAGGTTTTAGGTACCTGTTAAGTTT
Organism: Ruminiclostridium sp.; assembly: GCA_036507975.1. Taxonomy (GTDB): domain Bacteria; phylum Bacillota; class Clostridia; order Acetivibrionales; family DSM-1351; genus Ruminiclostridium. The sequence continues at coordinate 28,454 of DATCID010000147.1, read as the reverse complement.
TCGGTCACCTGGTCACCATAATCCTTCCATTGTGATACCTGTTTTTGCCCAGATAAAAAGCAGCGCAGTAGCTTCGCTCAGTTCGGGAATTTGTTGTTTTGCCATGAATTTCATAAATACATTCAGGACATGGGAGTGGTTTTTGATTGTGTAAATAGAATACTCCTTTTCACTCATCCAAACGAGAACAGCATTAGCAGACTCTCAAATGTGTTTTAAATCATTCATTTTTACTCATCCTTTCTATATTAAGATAGGATAAGTATGTTTTATTATGTAGAGTAATTCAATAAAAGAAGCTTGTCTTTACAGGAAAAATTTAAAAGACTCCACATAACAAAAGACTCAACATAATGACGAAGCGTATGGACTGTAGCGTTTTTGTTTATACAAGATTTTTTCAAGTATTTTTTTAACAAATCGTAGATATTTCTTCCTGAGACATGAGAACCTTTTTCTCTACCACTAAAGAGCCAGTGTTTGGGTTTGTACTGTTTCCAGTATTCTCGGAGTGTCTCGAGGCATAATTGAGAAAGTAGCGTATACCTGTCTCTTTTACCCTTGCCTTGTTCAACAAAAATACGCATATTATTGCTGTCAATGTCGGAAATTTTGAGCGATGCAGCCTCAGAAAGGCGAAGACCTGAACCGTAAATAATCATTAAAATACACTTGTGTTTTAAATTAGTTGTGGATGCATCGATTATGGCTTGAACTTCAATTCTGGTAAGAATGTTTGGGAGAATAATCGCTTCCTTAAGGCGTGGAATCCTCTTGTAATTAAGGTTTTGCTCAAGTGTTACGTCAAAGAGAAATCGAAGGGTACTGTTGCATCCATTGACCGTTGAGGTACTGAGCTTTTTGTAGTTAGTAAGATAATGTAGATATTCTCTTATTTCCTTCTCTCCAAGTTCGGTAGCAGGTTTATCAAAATATTCTTGAAAATGCCGTACCTTTGAGATGTACCCAATCTCTGTATCTTTGCTAAGTCCCCGAAGTTGAACGTCTCGAATAAGTTTTTCAATGATCTGTTGTTTATCCATAGTCATGGCTCCTTTTTTAGATTAGATTTGCATATAAATGCTATCTTCTTTATAAAGGATTGCCTCGAAAAAGAAACTAGTATTTAAAAATAGCACTAGTTTACAGGAAAAACACAATATTTCGGCAGGGGGACCTACCGCGGTAGCGGTTTTGTTCAATGAGCAACACTTGTAATATGAAAGTGTTTCAGGATTTCGAATCTAACTTTTGTTTCTTACACAACTTATAAAGGTAGTTTTGTTAAATTGTTCTAATATTTTATTCGATAATGGCTTTAGACACAAGTGGGGCTGTAATGTCTATTTTGTGCAACTCCATAACTTATGAGTTTACATAAAATAACGTTTTCATAAAGGCATATTTATTTCACTCGTAGTTTGACTATATGGAAAATTATTGATAGTATTGTTGCATAATAGTTATATAAGATGCAATAAATGTACTTGTGTTCTGGTTATGCACTTGGTTCAGGAACAACATAATGTGTTCCAAAAGCACAGGCGTTTAGCAGCCTTCCAAAAAGCTGTTTAGGTTTGAACCTTCTGTTAAACCTGTAGCAGAACTCATCAAGATAGGTTTGTAAAAATTTATCATCAAGGCCGTGATAAGTGCCCATTATATAGGTTTTAGCATTGCCAATTATAACATGAAGCCATTTTAAAAATTCATCATTATTTGATTCATAGAAGTTTTGATATTTGTGTATATAATTTTCTTTTAACTTTCTATATGAGCTATGTCCGTCAGATGAAATTGTGCTACCTTTTTTAATATATTCTTCAGCAGTTTTTTTAATTTCTTTTGTAGATACTGCTTCAATCATCTTCATTCTGGCATATAGGGGATGCCCTTTATCGTCTGTAGATAAAGCTATTGCTACTTTTGCTTTTGTAGTTCCACGTCCATCTGTCTTTGGGCGCGGAGCGCCAAAGTAGGCATCATCCATTTCAACAAATCCAGATAGTTGATAATTAGAATCCCTCACTCATTGCGTGACGAATTTTATGTAATAGTCTCCATGTGGTTCTGTAGTTAAGATCCAGTACTTCCGCAATTGATAAAGCTGATCTACCTCTTTTATCATTTGATACCAAATAAATTGTCCAAAACCATATGGTTAAATCAAGTTTACTTCTATGCATTACAGTTCCGGCTGTAACCGAAGTTTGATGTGAACATTCTTTACATTCATAAAGTTTTCGAGTACTAATATAATAATACTCACAATGCCCGCATATCGGGCATTTAAAGCCCTCTGGCCATCTCTTTTTAAACAAATACTTTTCACACGATTCCTCTGAATTAATTTTTTTTTGGAATTCCATCAAATTAAAGTCTTCTGCTTTTGCCATGGTATCGCCCCCAAAACTGGTGTTCTTGTATTAATTATGCAGAACATAAGTTCTTTTTGCAATACTTTTCTGAGTCAAGTGAATATGCAGAACTTGTGTATATTTTTTCTGTCAAGCTACAGATACTCCGCTATTCATATCACGAAATACAGTTGTATACTTTGTTCTCTTGTGTTTTTGTAGTTATTATAGATTTGAGATTTAAACGTATTATGTTTTCTGCTGCTTTCAAGTATTTACAAGAATACGTAACATTATTCACTCCTATCCATATTATGTTAATAGATAATATTGAATCAAGACCTTGGAGTAATTCTATATGATGGATCAAGTATACAAAAATGAAAACTGTTCTTTTCAACCCTCTTGATCTATCAATTTATATGCTCATTTTATTGCTCCTAAGTTGGAAAAGGAAGTATGAGAAGATTTGAAGAAAAAAGATGTAAACACTATAGGAACCATCAAGGACACAGTTTAGAAGAAGGTAGACAAGGTGAAGGATACTGCGGCTTATACTGCGCAGGAAGTATGTAATGTCATCAATTCGTACATGGAAAAACGGAATGTATAAAAAGGACATTATGGATGGTGAACGTCCATGAAAAGTTAAGAATAGAGAGGATTGAATAAATTTATGAAAACATTTAATAAAATGCGATTTATACCATTACTACTAACACTATTACTGGTAGTTATGATGGCAGTACCTACAATAAGTATAGCAGCCCAACCGCCAGTAAACCTCGGAACAACCTCCAGTTTTGCGGTTTTGGCTGGCTCGACAATCACCAATACCGGAACGACCACAATCAATGGAAGTGCCGGCGGAGATGTCGGGCTGTCTCCAGGTACTGCGTTCACTGGGCAGGCGAGCGTATCAGTGAGTGGAGCTGTACATCTGGCTGATGCTGTCGCAAATGTGGCCAAAGCCGACCTGGTAATTGCATATAACGACGCCGACGGAAGACTCCCTGTCACTCGCATTCCCACTGAGCTTGGTGGTACTACTTTGACTCCTGGCACTTACGATTCAGCCGACGGCACTTTCCAGATAACGGGCACTCTCACACTCGATGCCCAGGGCGACCCCGATGGCGTCTTCGTATTTAAGACTACCTCAACGCTCATCACAGCATCAGACAGTAGTGTTAATCTCATCAGCAGTGCGAGGTACTGCCGAACCTTTTGGAAAGTAGGAAGCTCCGCAACCTTAGGAACAAACTCTCATTTCGTGGGACACATCTTCGCATTGACATCCATCACAGCGAATACTGGTGCGACGGTGCAAGGACAGTTGTTGGCACGGAATGGTGCGGTCACGCTAGACACCAATACAATCACAAATGGGACTTGTACGACCATACCAACTCCGACTCCGACGAGCACACCCACACCAACACTGACGAGTACACCAACTCCGACTCCGACGAGCACACCTACACCAACACTGACAAGTAAACCAACTCCGACAGACACACCGACTGTTACAGGTGGACATCTTCCGAACACAGCCACACCTTGGTACACTGTCCTCCTTGCAGGTGTTGCTTTATTGATTATCGGAGTTGTGGGCTGGAGAATCAGGAAGATTTATGAATGAAGTAAAATCGTCACGGGGCAAGTTTTCCCTCGTTTTCATGCTATCCTTAGGATTTTTAGTCATTGGGATTGGATGTATCTGTTGGGCATTGATAAATATAGGGGCACAGTCGGAATATTCTGCCGACGCCTACCGCAGCCCCTCTTTCATTCCAACCACTTTCGAGGTTAAACAGATCAGATTAACGGGAGTCGATTTCGCCCCAACGGAACCAGACCATCCATCCGATATACTTAATCCCGATAAAATACTTTACCCTTTTTATCCTGCGGATGGTGATAATATCGGAAGCCTGTCGATTCCGGTTTTAAAGCAAAAACTGCCCATCATCCAGGGAACTGGTGCGGATGAGTTGAAAAAAGGCGTAGGACACTTCATCCAAAGCGTGCTGCCAGGGGAAGAAGACAATTGTGTTCTTTCGGGCCATCGGGATACGGTCTTCGCAAAATTAGGCAAGTTGAAGATAGGTGATCAATTGATTGTGCAAACATCGGTTGGTACATACACCTATGAAATTAAACGCATTCGAATCGTTGATAAAGATGATAAAACGGTTATCGTACCTACCGACCATGCCGTCCTGACACTAAGTACCTGCTATCCATTCCATTTTGTTGGCAATGCACCGGACCGCTATATCCTCACCGCAGATTTGGTGCTAAGTAAATAAAATCTATGTTTGACTAAAAGAATTAGATTTGAATGAATTCAAATCAATAAAGGTCCCGCGTACATCATTATGAAGGATATTTCGTAGAAAATCATATCCTTCTCATTGATATCTTCAGAATGAATCTTTTAAAACTGGACAATAAACTTCAACTTCAATTTGAATGCCCGATATCCCCTAATAAATGGTTCTTGTTACGAGATTATGTTGTTTAAGCATTTAAAAAGATTTGTTGTATAATTTTAATAAAAAACGCAACTTCGTCATACCCATAATAAGTGACTACAAGCCGATGATACCAGTAGCGAATAAAATGAGCATTGCTTTCAATTAACCGTACTTTTAATTTGTATATAAAACCTAATTGTATTTATAATAAAATTGGATTTACGGATAAAGATATTGAGCGCAACATACTAAGCAATCCCTTCAAAAGATTTGAAGATATGAACATGCTTCGCCATACAAAAACAATTGGGATTATTGAGGTGGATAGTGCAGTTTGGAGTCATTTAGATGATAATGAAAAAAAGGAAATCCAGACAGTATGCGATATGAAGCTAGACGAATATTTTGAAAAGATATCAAAATGAATAATCAATAGCTATAAGCAGAATGGTCAAATTCAATATTGGTATCAGAAATAATACTGCTTAGTGAAATTTCAAATTAATTAAGCTGTAAATACCCTACATATTAATTGATTGCAGATTAAGCCTAAAATCCCGTCGAATTATAACATGTTCGGCGGGGTGACACCAAAACAGGCATAGTGAGATTCTTGCTTTTTGGTAATTTCGCTACAATGGTAACGCTTTCCGCCGTAGTCGTATCTCTCTATAAGGTCGAATTCATCAACAAGCGACTGCATGGTGTAATTACGGTATAACTGGTGTTACTTCATACACTTATATATATACGAAATATAGATGAGAGCTACAAACTGGATAAAAAACTTTCCTTCCAGATTTTCGTCTGAACCAACTGTGGTTCTGCGCATATCAAGGCTGTAGCTGCTGTCCATTAAACAATAAGTCCATTTGTAAATGGAAATGGCAGGATGGGAAGAATACTTGTTAACTTGTTCTTGAAGGAAAAAAGGATATTATCACGACAACTTTTATGTTTTTACTTATATGTGGATAAAAACACGAAAACTCAAGTGGAACTTATTGATTGTCAACCTTTATAAAACGTGCTATAGTTGTTGAAATAGACATAAAGTGTGTTTGCATAAACAATTGAATAAGACAGTTCGTAACTATCCTGTCTATAAACAAAACTATTGAAAAAACGCTGTATACCTCGTTAGCATCATTTTATGATGTGAGTTCAAAGTTCAGAGGGCATACGCTTTTTTTGTTATTGAATTCACCTAAGAAATGCTGTATTTTAGGGATTCAAGGAAATAGGGAGCATGAATTTGTTTATACGGACCGGTGGGCAATGTCATTAAGTTAAGACTGTTTGATATTTGTCACAATGAAATTTTGCAAAAGATAAGGATAAATGAAACTATAATTTTAGTTTCATTTATCCTTATCTTATTTTTAGGTCTATTTTTAAGCATGCAAACAAAGCAGATAATTACATCTGCTAAAAATTGAAAATTTATATATTTTATGCTACTCTATACAGGAAGCTTACAACTGCTTTTGCTTTGACTTTGCGAGGGTCTTTGCGTCCATCACGGATTGGTAGGATATTCTTACGAATAAGAGCTTCAACATCTGGTGGAGATGTATCACTCTGGCATTTAAAATAATATCTGCAAACTTGAATTGCTCTGGTAAAGTTTACCTGATAGCTGTGTTTTGTTTCCTTTTGTTGAATAACTACGTGCATTGTAATTAACTCACAAAAGTTATACATAACAAGTCTTGCAAATATTTCCTGAGTTATATGCTCCACCTTTTTTGAATGAAAACTAATTAGTCCGATAGCATATTTCAGCTCTCTAAAAGATGTTTCTATCCCCCAGCGCAAATGATAAAGCTCCTTGATTTTCTTTGGTGGAAACTTTTCTGAATCTAAATTCGTAATAATAGTTTCGTAAGCATCTTCTGAAATTTTAAATCTTACTACTCTGAATGTGATGGGATAAAACATATTTATGTGCTTGTCAAGATAGTCAAATGTAGCGTTTTGGGGCAAAAACTTATATAATCCAGGGTTGCTTTTTGTAACTTTGGTCTGCTTTCTTGTGAGAATTCTATGAATATTTACATCAAATTCATCTTCATCAGGTAATTTCAGTGCTGAAAGAATACCATTGCTCATTATGTCTTTTACCCGTATTGCATATTTCCAGCCTTTTTGCTCAATATGAGCGAATACGTTATAACTTTCATACCCCCGGTCTGCAACTACTATGACATCACCTGATATATTAGAGCGGTCCGTCATGTCTGTAAGTGCCCTGAATTCATTTTCTTTTCTGGCAGGTTGTATGCATACATCAACGTACAGTTTGTTGCATAAATCATACATAGCATTAAGATGGAGTTGCTGCGAGAGGATGTTGAAAATGAATTTCTGTAGGAGAATATTAACAACCAAAAAATATTGTCATTAGGTCTGGAGTTGAATGAACTGATTTTATTGTATTTGAAGGGTTGGATGTGAGTGGGGGAATAAAGTCCTTATTATGGGGCATAAATTGTGGTAAAATGGAAGAAAGATAAATATAAGGTAAGAAAAGAGGGAAAGTGATGGCAAGTTCTTTTCATTCAAATTGTTTCCATCGGTAGCGATAACGACTATATATGTATTACCGATATTGCAAAATATAAAAACAAGACTGAAGCATTTTCGATAATAAACAATTGGATGAGAAACAGAAGCACTATTGAATTTTTAGGGTTATGGGAAAAACTCAATAATCCAATTTTTAAACCTATCGAATTCGAGAGGTTTAAAAATGAAGCAGGTGCAAATGCTTTTGTACTATCACCTCAAAGGTGGATAGAAGCTACAAATGCAATTGGAATAATATCAAAGTCTGGCAGATATGGAGGAACTTATGCACATAAGGATATTGCTTTTGAATTTGCATCATGGGTTTCTCCAGAATTTAAATTTTATATCATTAAAAACTACCAAAGGCTAAAAGAAGATGAAAATAGCAAGCTTTCCTTAGAATGGAATGTAAACAGGATTCTTTCAAAGCTAAACTACAAAATACATACAGATGCAATAAAAGCTAATTTGATTTCAAATGAATTAACACCTTCACAGATAGGAATTACATATGCAAACGAAGCTGACACATTAAATGTTGCCCTTTTTGGTAAAACAGCTAAAGTATGGAGAGATGAAAGCACTGACTTAAAAGGCAATATTAGAGATTATGCTACCATTAAACAGCTAATAGTTATGGTTAATTTGGAAAATATGAATGCTAACATGATAGAAAAAGGAGTTTCATAACAAGAGCGGTTGGTAGAGTTAAACAGTATTGCAAGAAATCAATTAAAGGCATTTTTAAATAATAATACAGTTAAAAAATAGAGAACTTAAGCCAGGCAAATTCGACCGGAGGTGCAATAGATGTCAAAAAGTAATTTCTGTGAGTCCCACTTAGAAGAAGCCACCCTTGAATGGTTTGAAGAGTTAGGATATGAAATAGTTTTTGCATCGGATGAAAATCTAGAAGAATAGTTGAAGTCATTGTTTTCATTGTCATCGGTTAAAGTGCATAGAGAATAAAGAATTTCTGGAGGTACACTATGGATAAGGAGACTGCAATTAAGTTATTTGAAGACAAACGGGTTCGTGTTTTATGGGATGAAGAGCAAGAAAAATGGTTTTTTTCGATTATTGACGTTGTTGAAGTTTTGACTGGAACTGACCGACCTCGGAAATATTGGAGTGACCTAAAATCGAAGCTTACATCTGAAGGAAGTCAACTGTCCGAAAAAATCGGACGGTTGAAAATGAAAGCTGAAGATGGAAAAATGCGTTTAACCGATGTTGCTGATACCCAGGAAATTTTAAGGCTTATCCAATCGATACCATCACCAAAAGCTGAGCCGTTTAAAATGTGGCTTGCGAAGGTTGGTAGTGAAAGAATAGATGAAACCGCCGATCCAGAGCTTGCCATAGAACGTGCCCTGGATACATATCTGAGGAAAGGCTATTCTAAAGAATGGATTGATCAAAGGCTAAAAACAATAGAAGTCAGAAAAGAACTGACGGATGAATGGGATAGTCGAGGTGTGCAAAAGGGCGTTGAATATGCAATTTTGACTGATGAGATTACAAAAGCGTGGGCAGGATTAAGTACAAAGGAATATAAGAATTTTAAAGGTTTAAAAAAAGAAAATTTACGAGATAATATGACCAACCTTGAGCTGGTTCTAAATATGCTTGCAGAAGCATCAACAACTGAAATTTCTAAGGAAAAGCAGCCTGAGACGTTTGAAGAAAATAAAACTGTAGCTCGGCAAGGTGGACTGGTAGCTAATGCAGCTAAAAAGCAACTTGAGGAGACTACGGGCAAAAAAGTTGTAGGTGGGAAGAATGCAAAGAAAATTGAAGAGATTAAATAGGATGAGAGAACAGAGGTGATTAAAATAAATTTATTCAAAATAGTACCAGAAGATTTTTTCAAACCATTAACCAGCAAATATAAAGCCGCCTATATTGATTGTTTAACGCTAGTATATAATACCTACAAAACAGAGTTATCTTTTGGTGTGGATAAAGAAGTTATTCTTTCGGTACTAGAAAACTATTTTGATAATGAATCCAATACTGATATGGTTTTTGATGAAGATGATGAGATTGCTAATGATTCTCGCTCGAAGGCAAATGGGGTTTTACGTAGACTTAAGGATAGCGGTTGGATTGAATATGAAATATCAAATGATTACAAAGTAAGAATAAATTTATTTGATTATGCAGCCACTATGATTGAGTCTTTCAACAAAATAATTAAGAATGAAGAAATGGAATATCAGAGCTTAGTATCTCAAATTCATGCCACCCTTTTAAACCAAGAAGCTTATGTAAAACCCTATGAATACATTATAAAGCGTGTTACAGAAAATACTGAAGAATTGATGGTAGGTCTAAAAAAGCTTAATACAAATATCAAAAAATATATTGATGCAATAACTAATGAAAAGTCCGCAGGTGAAATAGTGCGGGATTTCTTTGTATATCATAAGGATATTGGCTCAAAGGCCTATCATCGTATTAAGACAAGCGATAATATTTCTCACTTCAGAACTGCAATCATTGAAAATCTATACAACATCTTAAACGACAAAAACACCTTTGAGCGAGCGCTGCAGGGATATATGGAAATAGAGCAAATAGAAGAACCTGGAGGACAAGCTGAGGATTCACTAAGATGTCAAATTTTAAATATAATATCTGCCTTTAGAAATTATGATAATATTATATCTGAAATAGACAGTAAAAATGATAAATATATTGGGAGTGCTGTTGCTAGGGCAAAGTTTTTACTTACCAATACCAATAACGCTGAGGGAAAGATTTCAAAAATATTAGCATATCTTTCAGAGGAATTTAATAGGGATGAGACCTTAAATCTGTATGATGAAGTAGATGAGTCACTCTTTGAGGTGTTTCATATTTTTCCTCAAGGTTTTATTGATAGTGATTCATTATATGTTGTTCCTATTTCTAAGAAAATGTCTTTACCTCAAGATCTTAGTAGTACAATGGGGATTTCAACAGAAGAACGAGAACTTCGTAAATTGGCCTTGCAAGAGAAAAATAGAAATAGATTTTCATGTAAGAACATTAATACGTATGTCGAAGAACTATTAAAGAATAAAAAGGTTTTACTTGCTTCTACTCTGCCACTAGGTACTAAACGTGATTTAATCAAAATTGTTTTTATCAGCCTATATGGTAAGGATAATAAATCGATATATAAAACAACCAAAACCAATGAATTTATATCAGTTCATGATTTTCGATTTTGTGATTTTGTGATTGAGAGGTGTGATTAGTAAATATGGAAATTTTAAAGGAAAGCGTGATTCAAAAAGAAAAGTTTAGAGTTGCTGCTAATAAGCTTCTCAACAATTGCTTTATTATAAAGAAGAAAGAAGATACAAGAATTGACTATATCTTTATTATTCAAAACAAAGACCTTTTTATTGAGTACTTTGACTTGCTAGGCTATAAGCTTAAGATTAATGAAATGCAAGGGGTTGTGGCTCTCACTAGCACAAATGGTACAGGTAGGCTAAGACTTAAAAAAATCGAAAGCATTTTTCTACTTATATTAAGATTACTGTATATCGAAAAACGTAAAGAATTAAGCCTTAATGATGAAGTGGTAGTTTTAATAGATGAAATTCATCTAAAATACATTATGCTTAAAATTGAAGCAAAATCAAACTTAGATAAATCAATGCTTAGAGACAATATACGACTATTTAAAAAGTATAATATAGTTACCAATCTTGATAGTGATGTTACCCTGTCAGATGCCAGAATTAGAATTTATCCATCAGTATTATTTGCTGTACCCAATGATAATTTAACTGTTATATATGATGCTATTAACGATAAGTTAAATAAATATGTGAATGGAGGCGAGCAAAATGATGATGAAGAAGCTATGCAGGATTAGATTGATTAACTGGCATTTTTTTATTAACGAAATCATCAATGTTAGTGGCTCGTTCTTGATTAGTGGTGAAAACACCTCTGGAAAGTCAACAGTTTTGGATGCAATTCAATTAGTGCTGACTACTAATAATAGAAAATTTAATACAGCCGCAAATGAGAAAAGTAGTCGTGATTTAAAGGGGTATGTTCGTTGCAAGACAGGTAATGAAGATCGTACCTATATCAGAGCTGGTAGTGTAATTACATATGTTGCACTAGAATTTTACGAGGAAAAATCAGCTAAATATTTTACCCTTGGAGTTAAAATAGACTCACCTGATGAAGAAAGCAAACTCACCACCAAATGGTTTCGTGAAGAAGGCAAGCTAGAGGAACTGTCTTTTTTAATAGGTGGAAGACCATCCACAACAGAAGAATTTCGTAGGAATGATAAAAAAATTCAACTCATTTCTCAGATATCAGAAGCTAAAGCAAGATTTGGTCAAAGACTAGGTAATTTAGAAGATAGATTTTTTGATATGATACCTAAATCCCTGGCTTTTAAACCAATGGACAATGTAAAAGATTTCATAAATAAATTTATCCTTTCGGAAAAAGTAATTGAGGTTGTAACCTTAAGAAATAATATTGCAGTATTAAAAGAACTTGAAGACTTAATGGAAATTACAAAAGAAAAAATATCAGAGCTCAAGACTATCCTAGCTAAAAATGAAGATATTATTTCAAAAGAGCGTGAAATAAAAACTAACGAGATTTTAATTAAGAAAGCTGAAATAGAGGCTAAAAAGCTAGAGTGTGAGAAGCTTGAAAATAGTAATAGCATTTGTGAGCAAAAGATTTTAAATGAACAAAACAATGAGTTAACTTTAAAAGCTAGCCTTGAAAATGAACGAGAAAGGCTTACTAATTTACAGATCGCACATGGTCAAAACGAAATGACACAGCTTATAAGTGGTGCAAAGCATAGAATTGAAATGCTTCAGAAGGACAAGAAAAACGTTGCTACTGCACTAGAAAAGCTTCGCACTATGGTTAACAACGTTGCTGATGCTTTAAACTTGCTGAGTAAATTTGAAACTTTTATAATGTCAAAGGAAGAGCTCTTGAAAGTAAATGCAGCAGATCTAGTTGCAGATGAAAAAATGCAAACTATATTTAAGCTAAAAAAAGAATTTGAGAAAATCTTGGGGAATTATAGTTCTGATAGTGTTAGAGCTTTAGATTTACTTGAAAAATATAAAACTCAGAAGCTTAATTTAGAAAATGAAATCAAAAATCTTAAAAATAAAAAGTTATCTTACCCTGAGAACACTATAAAACTTAAGGATGCTATTGAAAAGGAGTTTTTTAGGCTTGCAATAAATACTGAGGTAAGAATATTTTCAGATTTATTAGAGATTACAGATGCTCATTGGCAAAATGCCATTGAGGGATATTTAAACAGCCAGCGATTTTATATTCTTGTAGAACCACAGCATTATAATGTAGCTTTGGAGGTTTACAATAAAATAAAAAAAGAAGTGCATACAGTGGGGCTTGTAAACACTAACAAACTTGATATAGCTGCTATTGCAGATACAAATTCCCTTGCTTATATTATAAAGAGTGACAATCGTTACGCAAAAGCATATGCAATATACTTACTAAACCGTGTGATTCGCTGTAGTGATGTGCTAAGTTTAAAGGATCATAACGTGTCAATTACAGCTGATTGTATGCTATATCAAAACTATGCTGTTCGGAAAATTGATGAGAGGGTTTATCATACTCCTTTTATTGGTGCCTTTGCATATGAAATTCAGCTTAAGAATAAGCAGAATGAGCTTGAACTACTAAATGATGATATAAAGCTTTCAAATGACAAACAAGCTATTTGTAAGCAGATATTAGAAAAGCTAAACAACTGTAAAATCGAGGTTTTAGAGGAAAATTTAAATTCTCCTAAGGAGTCACTACAGTATGATGAGCTTATAGCTAAAGAAAAACTAGAACTAAAAAAAGCAGAAGCTGATCCTAGCTATATTCAAATACAAATTCAAATAGAAGAATGTATTGCAGCGGTTAGTAAAAACCAGTCAAAACATTTTTTGTCTATTGAATCAATAGGAATGCTTAAAAGCAAGCTAGAAGTAAATGAAAAGGATATAGGAAGTATTCTATACTCGATTTCTATTATGGAAAACAACTTCAATATACTTTGTGATAGAGATACTGAAACGGCTATATTGGGCGTGAATAAATTCAACGAACAAATCAAAATTAAGTCTCCGTCTACTATAGTTCAAAACTATTCACCTCTTAAAGTGGGATTGGATAATAAGAAAAACGAGTTTTGTGGTGAGCTTATTAAACTTCAAAGCAATTATTGTAGTAAGTATGATTGTGATTTAGGCTCAGGCTTTGTACAAGTAGATGATTATATTAAGGAGCATCATAAGCTTGTGTCATCTGATATTATCAAATACGATGAAGATTTGAAAAGAGCAAAGGAAAACTGTCATTTGGAATTTAGAGAATCCTTTTTAGCTAGGCTTAAAGAAAATATAGAAAATGCAAAGATTGAGTTTAGAAACCTTAATTCAGCTTTGAAAGATATTTATTATGGTGAAGATAGTTATAAATTTGAATTAACACATAACAAGAAAAAAGAAAGTATTTATCAAATGATTACTTCAAAAAAAAATGAAGCAGGATTTAATTTATGGTCAAATTCCTTTGATGATGAATACAAAGAAGAGATGGAAGATTTATTTGCTAAATTAACTGCCTATGATGATAAAGGTGAAAAAGTTCTTGCTGAGTATACTGATTATCGCAACTATCTGGATTACGATATTATTGTTGAGAAAAAGGATGGCACAGTTCAACGCTTTTCTAAAATCTATGGAGAAAAAAGTGGCGGTGAAACTCAAACTCCATACTATGTTGCGATAGCAGCGTCCTTTGTGCAGCTTTATAAGCTTGGTGATACAATTAGAATCATTATGCTTGATGAAGCCTTTGACAAGATGGATGATAACAGAATAAGTGCTATGATGGATTTTCTTAACAGTCAGAACTTTCAAATCATACTAGCAACTCCACCTGCTAAAATTGAAATAATTGGTGAGAAAGTAGACACTATTTTAATGGCAATGAGACATGGAACTACAAGCATAATTGAGGAGTATGACCTATGATAATCAAATATGAGAATGTGATTATTGACAATCTATTGGATAAATATGAGAAGAGTAAAAGTTTTACAGGGGACAATAAGGTAAATCAGAAATTTTCTTTAAAGGTTTCTTCGCTATTTTCAAAATACACTGATCACTCAAATTATGAGGTGTTTCATGAGGTAAATGAAGCTATTGACATTTTAATTAGAAAGCAATTTATAATAGCAAAATCAAACGCTGCAAAGGTTTACAAGGATGTTGTTTTGAATTTGGATGAATTAGAACAGGTATATGAGTATATGGGCCGGATGCCAAAGAAAGATATTAACAAATCGGTATTTCAGTTGATGGAAAACTTCAAAGGCAGGAATGAAATATTAAACCAATATTGTGAAAATCAATGTGAAAGGATTATTTCTAATAAATCTATACAATTTTTCAATTATGATTTAGTAGAATTAGAAAACATTTTAATTGCAGTTGATGAATTGGTTAAGGTTGATACTGAAACCTTTGTAAGGGATTTTTCAGTGAGGGTTTTTAAAGACTCTAAAGTATTTGAAGGGCTAATCTCTAAAGTGGTAAATCTCCTCTATGAATATGGAGATTTTCCAGAAAAGCACCAAGTATTAGGTGATTTAAATATTATAAAGAATCCTACTTATGTTAATTTTAAAGGTGCAGGTATTCTTGAGATTAAAGAGCAAAGAATAAATTTAACAAAACTTAGTAGTGATATCGCAATATCATCTTCTATGTTAGACGATATCAATAGAATTGATATTACAGGAAAGGCTGTTATAACTATTGAAAACTTAACAAGCTTTCACACATTCTATGATGAAGATATGTTTGTAATTTATCTTGGTGGTTATCATAACAGCGTAAGACGTGAATTTATTAAAAAAATACATGAGCAGAATCCAGATGTACTCTTTTACCATTTTGGTGATATTGATGCTGGTGGTTTTTATATATTGGAACATTTAAAGAACCAAACAGGGATAGATTTCCAACCGTATAAAATGGATTTAGATACTTTAAAACAATATTACCATTATTCTAAAAAGCTTACAGATAATGATCGTGATAGATTATTAAGATTGAAGGGTAGTCAATTTAATGAAGTGATAAATTATATGCTTGAAAACGACTGCAAATTAGAACAAGAAGCGATTAATGTGAAATATTCGACATTAGCACAAAGTGTTGAATAACCAGGAGTTTCAAACGGTCCATTGTGTACTTATAATGAACTGAATGTAATTATGAAGATTGTATGAGGTGAAAGATGGATATGGCAAAAATATTAGTAGTTGAAGATGATGAAGATATTAATTATATTCTTCGCAATTACCTTGAACGGGAAGACTATCAGGTAATTTGTGCTTATTCTGGTACAGAGGCAAAATTACAGTTAACGATAAATACTTTTGACTTAATATTATTGGATTTAATGCTTCCAGGTATCACAGGAGAAGAACTAATCCAGGAGATAAGGCAGGAGGCTTCAACGCCAATAATTGTAATATCAGCAAAAAGCTCGTTGGAAGACAAGGTAAACGCATTAAAAAATGGAGCAGATGATTACGTGACGAAGCCTTTCGAGAGGGAAGAAGTGCTTGCACGAGTTGATGCCATGCTTCGCAGAAGTCATACGTTTCAGGCAAGCAAGCCACAGGAAAAAGACTATGTCTTAAAGCAGTTAATATTAAAGTCCTCAGCAAGAATAGTTTTGGTAAATGGGAACTTGATTTCACTTACCGTATATGAATTCGACATTCTGTTGTTGCTATTACAACACCCTGACCGAGTATTTACAAAAGAACAGCTATATCAGGAAATCTGGAAGACAGGATATTATGGTGAGGATAATACTATTAATGTTCATATAAGCAATACCCGAAAGAAAATTAAAGAGTATGATGACGACTCCTACATAAAAACAGTATGGGGAATCGGCTTCAAGATTGAAAACACCATCTGAACTAAGTCTTCTTTACACTTTCTTTATACTTTCTTAAGTACTTGTTAATACAATATCTTTATTATGATATATATGATGCAAAAAAGGATTAGTACAATGATTTTTTGCACTAGGGTGGTCAATATTGATACATCATAGATAAACTATTGAAATGGAAGGAGAAATAAAGTGCAAGAGTCTATTTTAACAACAAGAAATCTTACAAAAAAGTATAAAAATATTGCTGCATTGAGCGATATCAACCTGGAACTAAAACAAGGGGAAATTTATGGACTTGTTGGTAAGAACGGTGCTGGTAAGACAACACTATTAAGGGTTATTACTGGGCAAACATTTGCAACAACTGGTGAAATTTCTTTATTTGGTACCACTTCAAATGGGGCATTGAATAAGGAAAGAAAGAGAATAGGAGCAATTATTGAAACGCCAAGCTTTTATTCCTATATGACAGCAAGTCAAAATCTTGAATACTATCGAATTCAGCGCGGAATTCCAGGAAAGTATTGTGTGGATGAGGCATTATGTGAGGTGGGATTATCCGATGTCGGAAACAAGAAATATAAAAACTTCTCTCTTGGTATGAAGCAAAGGCTTGGATTAGCACTAGCGCTTATGAATAAGCCCGAGCTTTTACTACTGGATGAGCCGATTAATGGACTTGATCCTTTTGGAATTGTTGAAATTCGAAATCTTTTATTAAAGCTTAGTCAGGAAAAGAACATTACTATACTGATTTCCAGTCATATTTTATCGGAGCTTTCAAACCTGGTTACGTATTATGGATTTATTAATGATGGTAGGATGGTTAAACAGTTATCAAATGAAGAGTTATCAAGTGAATGCACTAAATATCTGGAACTGAAAGTTGGGAACATAGAAAAGATGACTGCTTTGTTGGAAACAGAACTAGGGTATACTTCTTATAAAATAAAACCTGATAATACAATCCACATCTATGAGTATTTGGATCAACCGGCAAAAATCAGTGAACTGGCTGTCAGAAATGGGATAGATCTGAATTCTATTAATTTAAAAGAAATGAATCTAGAAAATTATTTTATTCAATTGGTAGGAGGAACAAGTAATGAGTAGTTATTTGAAAAGTGAGTTTTATCGGTTGATACATTATAAATGGACTTATTTATTCATAGGAATTTGTTCGGTACTATTACTAAGTTCAAATATCGTTTTAGCGGTGGTTAGATCTACGGATAGCAGTTTCCCATATGCTACCACTAAGTTTTCATTTTCAAATGCATACAATAATATGCCAATTGTGTTTATTCTATGTATTATGTTAGCTATTATGATTTTCGGTAATGAGCATAATAATCACACAATGAAGAATTGTGTCACCTATGGTATTCCAAGAGGAACCATATATTTGGGAAAGTTTCTAGTACAAATAGCTTATGCCATAATTGCTTTTATGATTATAATAGGGGTTCATATTTTGAGTGGATATCTTCTTTTGGAGAACTCAGGACCAAAGGAATTTGAGTTATTAATACGTACTAGTCTGGCCTGCCTGCCATTTTTTATCTTTGGTTTAGCAACTACCAATGCTTTTGTTTTTATACTTGAAGGTGTCGGCAGTGCAGTATCAGTCTCTTGTGGAATAATGCTTGCATTCCCATTGATATGTAATTTGCTTGGGATGCGATTTCAGGCATTTGAAAAACTTGGTGGATTTCTGCCATGGAATATAATGAGTTCAATAGAATATAATCAGGCTGAGCACACTTTACACATGTTTTGGGACACAGCAACAGGCTTTCGAAACTGCTGGGTATTTGGTATAATACAAACTGTATTGATCGTTGGAATTGGATATTTACTGTTCCGCAAGAAAGAAATAAAATAACAGCTGTTTAAATGCAGGCTCTAACAGGAGGACACGGCAGGTATGGTTTATATATGTATTGCTTTATTTATAATAAGTTTCATACTTGCTGCATGCTATTTCTCTCTTCGAAGGGCATTAAGCTCTACAAGGAAACAGATGGAAGAAATTGAAGAACATCCGGAAAGAAACCGGCAAATAAAGATTTTTACCACGAATCATCATATGGAACAGCTATTAACCAAAATAAATTACATTTATCAGGCAAGGCAGCAGGAACGAATCAAATACCAAAGAAGAGAGATACAAATAAGGATAGAAATTGAAAATATTTCACATGATCTCAGAACGCCGCTTACTTCTATTATAGGATATGTAGATTTAATTCAAGATACACAAACAAAACGTGATGAATATTTACAAATAATTAAAAAGAGAGCTAAAGTTCTTCAAAGCTTTATTCAAAATTTCTATGAACTATCCAGAATCGAAGGTGATAATTACCCTCTTGCTCTTGAGGTAATTAATGTGCAAAATATTATAAGCGAGGTTGTCGTTGCATATTATAATGAATTTGCTGAAAAGAAAATTCAAGTAGAAATTGAATTAGATGAAAAGCCATGCTTAATAATTGCTGATAAGCTACAGTTAAACAGGATTTTAAATAATCTTATCCAGAATGCCATAAAATACTCACAAAGCCAATTCATTATAAAGCAATACATACTGAATGGAAAATGTATCATTTGGTTTCAAAATGAAAGAAACCAAATGAAGGAGGACGAACTGAAGTATATTTTTGAACGTTTCTATACAGGTGATTTGACTCGTAATAATAGAAGTACTGGATTAGGTCTGACGATATCAAAGATATTGGTTGAAAAAATGAAGGGGAGTATTGAAGCAAAATTTGATGGAGAATTCTTTGTTATTGAGCTATGTTGGAAAGTGCAATAAATAAATTTATAAAAATTATGAGTTAGGCATCTGAAAAAAAATAACAAGTCAAAGATACGAGCATACTGACTTGTTATTTTTTTGAAGATGCCTTATATCTATTAAATGTAGATAAAAGACCCTCAAGGAACACTTTTCCATTCATAAATATAACTTGTGCCCATCTTTGCGCCAGGGTAGAAAGATGTTTTGAGTGATATACGTTTGCCTTTACCTCCTATAGGGGCAGTCGCTGTAACTGTATCACTTACTGAATAAATCTTTATTGTTTTGTAGGTAGAAATCACAAATGAAGATTTACCTTTCTTAGTTACAAAACTTACAGATCCACCAGATGCAAAACCAGGTTCGACATCCCATTTGTCGAAATTTGCACCTGTAGTAGCATTTGGTGTAAAATATGAAAGGTTTTGTGCTGAAAATGACATATACAAATGACTGTGAAAAGAGCAAAATACCCCTTGGCAACAAAAATGCTATTGTTTGTATGTTGAGGAAGTATATAATTTAATGGTTTTTACTTGACACCGAGGGACGATGAAAAGTATATTTATATTTCCGAAAAACAGGTATTGATGAAGATCTTGTTGAACTTATTTTAAAGGCAAAAAGATTATGGAAAGAAATATTATTAAAAGCACTTAATGTACCTTAATTGAGAGATAGAGTAGTAGATAGACTTCTTGAAATATAAAAAATGTTGTGGTTAAACAACAACCGTTGAAATATGCGAGTTTGTAAATGTTCGTTGAATTAGAATTCACAACAATATCGACTTATAATTGTAGCTGTAAATTGAAAATATGGTACAATAGATAAAGTTAGGTAATTTAAAATACTACTGTCACTGAGAGGAGGCGGAGTTATGAAATCGTATAACACATTTATCTATGGGAGTACCTGGGTTAGAGCTGATTTTCATCTCCATACACGTAAAGATGGAGAATTTAAATATGCAGGGGAAGAAAATCAGTATCTGTCTTCATATGTTAATAAGCTCAAGGAGAAAAATATAAAAGTAGGAATAATAACCAATCATAATAAGTTTGATTATGAAGAGTATAAGGCATTACGAAAAAAGGCTTTGACCGAAGAGATATTTTTATTGCCTGGAGTGGAACTCTCAGTGGGAGATGGTGCCAATGGTATTCATACTCTGATTGTTTTTTCTGATGAATGGATTTCTAATGGAGAGAGCTATATTAATTCATTTTTAACAGCATACTTTTCTGGAAAATCCCCAACTGAATATGAACGGGAAAATGGTAGAAGCCAACATAATATTCTTAGTACAATTAATAAACTTGAGGAATACCATAAAGATTTTTTCTTAGTATTTGCACATGTAGAACAAGATAATGGGCTGTGGCGTGAATTGGATGGGGGAAGATTCTCTGAGTTAGGAAAAGAGGATGTCTTTGCCAAGTATGTCATGGGGTTTCAAAAAGTTAGAACCCATGATGTGGCAGATAGAGTTTGTAGAATAAAGGTAAAAGATTGGCTGAAATGTGCCTATCCTGCTGAATTAGAAGGCTCAGACTGTAAAGCTATTGATGGCATAGGCAAAGGAGAATCTTGCTTTATAAAAATAGGGGATTTCAGCTTTGAGGCAGTCAAATTTGCATTGATGGATAACTGTGATAGGGTTAGCACAGTGGTAAACTCCTATGAGCATTCTCATATAAGGAGCATTGCCTTTGAAGGGGGATTATTGAATGGACAAGAAATCCACTTCTCGCCCGAACTAAATACATTGATTGGGATTAGAGGTAGCGGCAAATCTGCGATTATTGAATCTCTTCGCTATGCACTTAATGTTTCTTTTGGCGAAAAAGCCCAGGACCGAAGATACAAGGATGAATTAATACCCTTTACATTAAGAAGTGGAGGGAAAATCACAGTTAAAGCAATTGATAAGCATGGAATGACCTACGAGATAAGACGTATTCTTAATCAACAACCAGAGGTTTTTATTGATAATGTTCTCCAACCAGGTATATCCATCAGAGAAACGGTCATACACCGTCCTGTGTACTTTGGGCAGAAAGATTTGTCCAGTTCAGGAGAAGGCTTCGAAAAGGATTTAGTAGAGAAATTAGTCGGAGAAAAGCTTAGCAGTATTCGTCTACGTATTGATTCTCAAAAGCAGAAGGTGAGAAATGCTGCAAGTAACCTGATAAGAATGACTGACTTAGAAGATAAAATCAAGGAAAATGAAGATAAAAGAAAAGATGCAGAATATAAGTTAAGCATTTTTAAAAGATATGGTATAGAGGAAAAGCTCCAAAAACAGTTAGACTTTGACCAAGATGAAAGAATGTTGAAGCACTCATCACAAATACTCAGAAAATATATTTCTGATATGGAAACAACCAAAAATGAAAATGAGGATGAGTTGAAAAATCAAGTTCTCTATAAATCAAAACAGAACGCTGACTTTTTTGAGACGTACTTCAAGTTCTATGACATGATATTAAAGGTTTTAGAAGAACATAATGGATTAATAGAAAAAGGTAGAAGTGGAATCTTACGGTTGGAAAATCAGGTCAATCTGTTTATGAAAATGAAAGACGGCTTAAAAGAAGAATTTGCATCTATGGAAAGGAAATTGACAGAAGATCTTAAAGCTGTGGGAGCTCAGGCTGTTCGACCGGATGAATTTAAACAAGTCGTTCAAGTATTGGAAAGTACCAAACGTATGCTGGAGGAACTTAGAAAACAAAAATCTCGTGAGAGTGAGATGAAAAATGATTTTTTAATAGCACTGTCTGAACTGGATAATCTGTGGCACGAGGAATTTCAAACTGCTGAAAAACTATTGGAAAAGGTGAATGAAAATCATTCATCATTGAAAATAAAAGTAGAGTACAAAGGTGAAAAGAGTGTATTTTTACAATTGATAAAAAGTAGTTTTAAAGGAAGCGGAGTAAGAGAAATCGTATTGGAGCAGATGACAAGTACATATGCTGACTTTGGTGAGATTTATAAAGCTATGATTGAAGCGAAGGAAGAGGGGAAAATCAAGTCTCAAATCTTCATGGAGTATTTCTATAAGAATTTACCCGATTTAGTTTCGTTCCAAGTGCCAAACCGATATGTAATTGAGTATCAGGGAAAAGAATTAAAAAATCATTCATTAGGGCAAAGAGCATCAGCACTTATATTGTTTGTATTAAGTCAGGGAGAGAATGATGTGATTATTATTGATCAGCCTGAAGATGATTTGGATAATCAGACCATCTATCAAGATGTCATTAAGCTGATCAGGAACATCAAGTACAAAACCCAGTTTGTTTTTGCCACACATAATCCAAATATTCCCGTATTAGGAGATGCAGAACAAATATTTGCTTGTTCATATTCTGAGGAAACGGTAAATATAATAACTGGTAGCATTGATTCAGCAGCGATTCAGCAGAGTATTGTTAACATTATGGAAGGTGGAAAGGAAGCAATCAACCGTAGGAAGGAGATATATGAGCTATGGACACGTCCGAATTAATTGAGATTATTTCAAGAGACGAAGATAGTAAACATCAATTCAAAGCAAATGTAACCAATGCCGCTCAGATAGCGAGTGAAATGGTTGCTTTTTGCAACTCTGGTGGAGGTAGTATTTTTATTGGAGTCAATAATGATGGAAGCATATCAGAATTGACAAGAGAAGATATAGGCAGGATAAATCAACTTATTTCTAATGCCTCAAACAATAATATGAATCCACCCATAAACCCAATTACAGAAAATATTGCTTTGAACAATGGTATTGTTATGGTAGTTACGATTTTAGATGGTATAAGTAAGCCATATATGGACAATACAGGTGCTATATGGGTTAAGAGTGGTGCGGATAAAATACGTGTTACTTCCAGAGAACAAATACAGCGTATGTTCCAAGCGTCAGGAACAATTCATGCGGATGAGACACCTGCCAAGGGCATATCAGTTTCAGATGTCGACTTGGAATATTTTTCTGACTTTCTTGAACGCGTTTTAGGGGAAAAACTTGATGAACAGAAAAATCCACTTTCAGTCTTACTGGAAAATATGAATCTGGCAAAAGATGGAACACTCAATATCGCCGGAGCCTTACTATTTTCCAAATCACCGCATTACCGCTTGCCGGCATATGTTGCAAAAGGTATTTGCTATGAGGGTGAAAATATACACGTAGACAGATATATCGAGAGCATTGAAGCGAATGGTAAACTGGCAGATATATATTATTCTTGCTTATCCTTTATCATGAGACATATACCACATATACAGGATGAACAAGGAGTCAATTCAATTGGGCAACCAGTAGTACCTAAAATTGTGTTTGAGGAATTACTTGCCAATGCATTTATACATCGAGATTATTTTATATCAGCACCAGTAAGAATATTTATTTTTTCAAATAGAATCGAAATTATAAGTCCGGGTCATTTGCCAAATAATTTGACAGTGCAAAACATTGTCAATGGTAACTCAAATATCAGAAATCCAATACTTGCTTCATTTGCGACAAAAATTCTGCCTTATCGCGGCTTGGGTAACGGCATTAGAAGAGCCTTGGAAGCATATTCTAATATTGGATTTATTGATGATAGAGACGGCAATTTGTTTAAAGCAATTATAAAAATAGTTTAATCTAGGTTTGAAGCTGTATGAATACTTTGAAAAGATATTGGTGAGTAGTGGAATTGACAATGATAGGGTTTATTTCTATCATTGTCTCACTAGAAAAACCCAAAAAGGTTCTTATAAGGATGGAGCGTCGCATTTGTGACTCAGCTGTCCTATTTTTTTGTAATTTCCGTTCTTTGGCATATACCAAAACAGTCGTTTTGCTGACTTCGTACTAGAAGATAGCTCAAGGAATGTGGCAATTGAGATTGACGATGAAGCCAGCCATAACAAAAGTATTGAGTCACAGAATAAATTCTATGATGATTTGTTGAAGCATATAAAGTATTAAAATCATAAAATTTCTTTAAATGCACACACTATAGCTAAATTAATTGTTATAGAATGTATGGAACTAATTGATTGTCAACCTTTATAAAACGTGCTATAGTTGTTGACGTAGACATAAAGTGTGTTTGCATAAACAATTTAATAAGACAGTTCGTAACTATCCTGTCTATAAACAAAACTATTGAAAAAACGCTGTATACCTCGTTAGCATCATTTTTGATGTGAGTTCAAGTTCAGAGGGCATACGCTTTTTTTATACGCAGGTAGCTTTTCTCAGCTGTTTACATTTTTTTAACTGGAGTGAAGTTTATGAAAAGATACAAGATGATTGGAGTCAGACTACAGCCACAGCTGCATAAAATCGTCTGGCACCCAAGTGCAAGGAGGGTATAACACAGTGGGTATAGATAAAAAAAAGATTGAAGAACATATTCGGGGCTTATTGCTGGCCATAGGCGAGAATCCAGACAGGGAAGGACTCAGAGAGACACCTGCTCGTGTAGCTCGGATGTATGAAGAAATATTTGAGGGTGTAGGCTATACCAATGATGATATTGCAGAAATGTTTAACAAAACCTTCGAAGAAGATTTGGTGATCCCCGAGGGAAACAAGGAAATGGTGATCATTAAGGATATAGAGATTTTTAGCTACTGCGAGCATCATTTGGCTATGATGTATAATATGAAGGTGGCTATTGCATATATACCCTATGGTAAAATTCTTGGTCTTAGTAAACTTGCCAGAATTGCTGATATGGTAGCGAAAAGGCTCCAGCTTCAGGAACGCATTGGTTCAGATATTGCCGAAATCATGCAAAAGGTTACAGGTTCAGAAGATGTTGCGGTCATTATTGAGGGACAGCATGCTTGCATGAATGCTAGAGGCATTAAAAACACAAATGCAGTTACCACTACTACAACCTTGCGTGGAAAGTTCAACACTGATGATAGTATAACAAGTAAATTATTGATGTTATATAGATGAAATTAAAAGTAAAGAATAGGTATAAGATGAATCAAGAGATAAACGCAGCGAAAGCAGTTGTGGTATTCAGTGGAGGTCAAAAGAGTGGAACTTGTTGATAAGATTCTTGAGCACCCTAAATTTATAAAATATCTAAAGCTAAATGCAAAAGAAGAAGAGCATCGAAAGCTTTGTCATCATGACCTGCAGCACGCACTAGATGTTGCAAGAGTTGCTTATCTTATTTCGATGGAAAAAGGTCTCGAGGTAGACAAAGAAATGATATATACAGCAGCACTACTGCATGATATAGCCAAATGGAAGCAATATCAGGAGAAGGTGGATCATGCGTTAGAGAGTGCAATTCTAGCTGAGGAAATTCTAATAGATATCGGCGTAAAAGAGTTAGATGCTGAAATGATACTAGATGCCATTCGATGTCACAGAACCAAGTTTGAGAAGACAACTTCCTTGAGCGAAGTGCTATATGCGGGCGACAAAGCTTGCAGGCTCTGCACTGAGTGTAAAAGTATAAAAGAGTGCAATCGCTTCGAAAATGGTGAAAAGCCGATTTTGAAATATTAACGTGAAAATATAAAGCAGCTATGAATTAACAAAGGATGTGAATGAATAAAAATGAAATATTTAAACATAGGCAATAGTTTATGGGAGTGGGGTAAGAGGACCTATACAATGGGTATTCTTAATGTTACGCCAGATTCTTTTTCGGATGGAGGGAATTTTCTTAGTGAGGATGCAGCTTTGAAACAGGCAGTCCGTATGGCTGAAGAAGGCGCAGATATTATCGATGTGGGGGGAGAATCCACAAGGCCAGGAAGTGCGCCAGTTTCTCAAACAGAAGAAATTCAGAGAGTAATTTCTATTATTCAATTATTAAAAAGAGAATTAAATATACCAATATCTGTTGATACTTATAGGGCAAAAACGGCAGAAGAAGCAATAAAAGCAGGGGCTCATATGATTAATGATATTTGGGGACTGAAGTATGATTCGGAAATGGCTGCTGTGGTAGCGGCAAATGGTGTGCCTGTCTGTATTATGCACAATAGGACTACGGGTACTAAATACCAAAATCTCATTGAGGACATCCTACATGATCTTGAAGAGAGCATCAAAATCGCTCACAAAGCAGGAATAAAGGATGAAAATATTCTGATAGATCCAGGAATTGGTTTTGCAAAAACCTGTGAGCAAAATTTACAGGTCATAAGACAGCTGGATGTATTTAGAAGTCTAGGTTATCCGATTCTTCTAGGGGCATCACGGAAGTCATTTATAGGCAAAATCCTGGAATTGGAAGTGCAGGACCGACTCGAAGGCACTTTGGCAATAACCGCTGCCGGTATTATGAAAGGTGCTGATGTAGTAAGGGTACATGATGTTTTAGAAAATACACGAGTTGCAAAAATAATCGACTGTTTAGTGAGGAAATAATGGATAAGATAATAATTGAGGATCTTGAGGTATATGCATACCATGGGGTAGCTCCGGAAGAAAAGAAATTAGGGCAAATGTTTGTGGTATCCCTAGAGATTAATATAGATTTGGAAACAGCGGCTCAAAGTGGAAATCTTGATGCCACTATCAGTTATTTCGATGTATGCAATATAGTTAAAGATATTTTGCAGTCTGAAAGCTATGATTTGATTGAGACGGCAGCTATCAGGGTCATTGAAGGAATATTTCTAAATTTTGACGATGCACAGGCAGTAAAGATTTTGTTAAAGAAACCCTGGGCGCCAATGGGACATCACCTAAAGTATGCAGCAGTTGAACTTGAACGTAAAAGGAGTGTATAAGGATGAGTGCTAGTCAAATCACAGCCTATATCGGAATTGGATCGAACATAGAAGACCGTAAGAAAAATCTCGATCGTGCAATAGAACTGTTGAATTTGGCAAATGATGTTGAGGTTACGACAGTATCCTCATACATAAATACAGCTCCTGTGGGATATACAGATCAGCCTGATTTTTTAAATGCAGCAGTGGAAGTGAAAACCACTTTAGCGGCAAAGGATCTTCTTGAGATATGTAAAAATATTGAGAAAGAGCTTAAGAGAGAGCGGATCATTCGATGGGGTCCTCGAACTATTGACTTAGATATTCTTTTATACGGGGATTTAATTCAAAATGAGGAGAATTTGACGATTCCACATCCTAGAATGCATGAGAGGGAATTTGTAATAAAGCCCTTAAATGAAATAGCCCCGCAGGCCGTTCATCCGGTTCTAGAGCAATCGATCAGTGACATTTATCAAGTATTGCAGCGTCGTGGGTATTAAACAAATATTTTTGGCTAGTGTTTAGAATATGTTGTTAACATATTCTGATTTTTCACTTCCTACACTTGGACTAAATTAGAAAACCATTTAAACACAAGGGTTTCTCTGGTATAGTCCATTTTTTATGCCCAAAAATAGTAACTAAAAGTACGATGAAGGAGGTTTAAATCTGATGTGTAAAATTATTGCAATAGCAAATCAGAAGGATAGTATTTTTTGTTAATTTTAAATTGACAAACGAAAGCAAACATTGTATCATAGTAATTGAACAATGTTCAGAACATAATTCAGAACATTGTTCAAAACACGATTCAGAACATAGTTCAAATATTGTTTATTCAAGACGGTAGGACGGCAGTAATATGCATTAATCATCTTTTGCATAGGTATTGTAATCAATTTTGTGATTGCAAGATTTAGATTTCTTTTGACTAAACAATACAATAGGAGGTGTTATCAGTATGAAAAACAATAATGTAAAAGATAAAATTATGGATGCCACAACGAAATTGATTGGGGAATGTGTATCCATTGAAAATGTGACAATACGAGATATCGCTGCAAAGGCAGGTGTTGGCGTGGGGCTTATCAACTACCATTTCCAAACAAAAGAGAATTTGATCAATCAATGTGTGCAGAGAATTATTGGAAATGTTATCAATAAGTTTGACAAATTGTATCAAAGTCTTACTCTGGAACCTTTGGACAAACTTCGTTTTCTTGCAAAATCAACCTGTTCATTTCTGGCTCAAAACCAAGGTGTTTCCAAGGCATCTATTCTTTCTGACTTATTTAACGGGAATTGCTCAGACAACACCTCTCAAACAATGAGAGCATATCTCCCTGTGATAAGAGAGATATGCGGTGACAAAAAATCAGAAAAAGAACTTTATGTGCTCACGCACATTCTGATTACAACGATTCAGTCAGCGTTTTTGAGAAGAGATGTTTTTAGGCAGAGCGCTGATGTCGATTTTTACGATACGAAACAGCGAGA
>DATCID010000146.1:0-17611 GCA_036507975.1 Ruminiclostridium sp. | reverse complement strand
TTATCAAAACATAGGGGCAAACTTTTTTATAGAATTATACAGCAAGCCGTGACGCAGGAAGCGATAACAATGGACGAAATTACTGGGAAAAAGCCAAAACACAACATGTAGTAGGTACTTGAGTTAAGCGGATACCCAGTTTAAACTGTTACTGGTGTGATGGAGTTTTAATTTTATTCCCCTTCAACATAAACAAACTGACGCCATTTGTTAGATGGCGTCAGTTTGTTTATGTTGAAGGTTCTTTTGAATTGAACTATATCAGTTAATCAATTCCGATTTTTGCAGCAGGTTTCGAACTATTACCGCCACCTCTGCATGTGTAACGTTACCCTTGATAGCATTCATTTTGCCATCGTTTTTGGAAACTACACCTGATTTGATGCAAACTGCAATATGTTTTGCTGCCCATTTTGCCGCTGATCCCTGCATATCAAAGCTGGCAAAAAGCTTGCTAATTTCTGAATCATTCAAATTGATTTTAAGCCCTGTAGTTTTCATTGCATTGGAGATCATTGTCATGGCCTGTTCACGGCTAATGTTATCCATAGGACCGAATTTACCTTTGCCGTATCCTTCGATAATCTTGTACTCCGAAGCCGTCTTGACATAATCGCAATACCACGCCGTGCTGGTGACATCGCTAAACTTGTTTTCCCCAAGTCCCGACTTGATTCCGAGAGCTTTGACAATAATAGCTGCAAATTCAGCACGTGTAATATCCCTATCTGGTTCGTAATTTCCATCTCCAACACCCTCGATTACCATCCTAGAGCCCATGTCGTTTATTGCCTTCTCTGCCCAATTTTCCTTTATATCCTTGAACTCTAAAGGATGCCATACCACAGTATAAGGGCTGTTTGTCAAGCTGTTAATTTTAGCATAATACTTGCCGTTCACCATAGTAATCTTTGTCGGTTCATGCCTTACCTTTCCGTCAAGGTCTACAACAACACCGGTTGTTATCTTGTTTGGATCAATGCCTGCTGGTATTTCAAACTCCCTCGCAACATACTGAGCGAAATGGTTTATCGATACCGACTTTCCGGTTGTCTTTGATGTAGCAGTGATTTCAAAATTGACTGCCGGTATAACAAGCTCATAGCTTCCAGTCTTTGCATTCTGAGCAATACCTGCATTCATTGAAGATGTTATGCTCTCTACCCTGACATTTATTTCAATATCTTTGAGATTTGACTCTGAATTGAGCGATTGAGCTATGTCTGAAATATTGACTTCACTTGCTGGCAATATATAACTGATATTGTTGATATGAACATTCAGCTTGAAGTTGTTGTCCTCCATCTTTTTGACAATCTGTCCGTTCAACCCTACGTCAACCTTGTCCGAATTAGCGCTGATAATCGGCACTTCTATAATATTATCGGTTTTATTGTCCGTATTTTCAGCCAGTACTGCATCCATTTTTTTGCTTACAACATCTTCATTAACGTCGACTGCAAGCTGTGCTTTACCGTCAACATAGGTTTTTGTTGATGTGGCCGCCGTTTCACGTACGCCATTAACGATAACATCAAGACCTATTGTCGTTGGTGTCTGAGGTGTGGGTACTGACGGTGTATAATAATTTCCCAACGCTTTTACAACCACTACAAACACCTTGATCTCTGTTTCGAGGCCACTGAAAAAGTTTCACTTTTTGCAGCAACTTCTTGTCTCCTAAATAAAAAAGAACTAGAAATAGCTCCATTCAAAAAATCGAGCGTATCTAGTTCTTTTTTTATAGGTTTTTGAGCAATATACTCAGATCTATGTGGATAACCTCATCAACTTACTTCGTTAATGTTAGTATTCTTTTTAAATTAACTGCAAATATCGCCATAGCTCCTTGCATTTCCATACCGACGAGACCTGAAAATGATGCAACATCATATCCATGTCTATGTTTTAATTCACTATTCTTGGCTTTATAAATTGCACTATTCTTGGCTTCTATTTTAAACCGTTCTTTTGATTTATCTTTAAAATAGTCGCTTTCTTGAAACTTTTCCTGCTCGGTATGTTCCTCTGATTTAATACTAACAGAATAACTCTTACTTTTTGCCCCTTCCTTATAGCAACCTTCTTTGTAAGGACAATGTTTGCATTTTTCGATATCAAAATAATATGTGTCTACTTGATTTACAGCTTGTCCCTTTTTGCCTTGCCGAGCTTTTCTTATTGCAATGTGACCCGCTTTACAGACATATATTCCAGCGTCTTTATTAAATTCAAACTCATCTTCCTTTTTTCTAAATCCTTGTGTAACAGACGGGTTTAATTTTGCCACTAAATTTATTTCTAGTGAATTGGCATATATGATGTTTCCTTTTTCAGAATAGGCGGAATCTCCTATTACATTTTCAACATTTATACCAGCTTTCATACTTTTTTTAATTAATGTTTCTAGTTGCTTTCCATCCGTCTTTTCACCTGTTGTAATTGTTGCCGCTGTAATAATTCTTTCTTCACTCATTGCTAGATGTGTTTTGTAGCCAAAGAATGATGAGTCCGCTGTTTTATGTCCAAGCTTTGCATCTTCATCTTCTGAGATTTGCAAATGTTCTATATCATCAGCTAGCGTTTCTTTTAGTAGGTTTAATTTCTCTTTCACTTTGGGATATTCGGCTATAGTATCTTCTCTTTCTATAACGTCAATCAGCTTTTGGCAATAGTTTATTTCATCCTCTAAAATATTTGTTGTTGTTTTGGAAGGAAATTTTTCTTTCATATTTTCATCAATTTCATACACCGATTTTCTAAGTTTCTTGGATCTATCCATTAAGATTTCTCTGGGGGACTTCTGATTATACCGTGCTTTGGTGTGAGTAGCATCTACAATAATGGAACTGCTTTTTATAATACCTTTCTCTATAGCAATCATAACAGTTTTATTTATAAGAATATCTAAAAGATTCATACCTTTTAAGCGTAACTTTCGGAACTTGGTTAAAGAACTCGATTCAATAACCGCATCTTCTGATGCCATGTCTAGAAAATACTTAAATGACATATCATATTTTGAACGCTCAACAACGTCAATGTCAGATATATCAAAAATCGACTTTAGCAATAAGTATTTAAACATACGAATAGGATTAGTTGCATTGCGACCATTATCAAGACAATATTTATCCCGTAATTCATTGTAAACGAAAGAAAAGTCGATTAATTCATTAATTTTTCGCAGAAGGTTATCCTTTGGGATAACTAAATTATAAATGTCTATGTATGGGCTTAAAATCATGGTTTGTTGTTGTTGAACCATAGTATCACCCGCTTAATTTGATACTATAATTATACCATTAAAGTGCTTTCACTGCTACTAAAATCAGTACTCTTGGAGCTTTTTATACAAGAAAAAGTCGTAGGCGATTTGCTATACCTACAACTTTCTCAAAATACTACAAGGACACTTTTTCAGTGACCTCCAAAAAAGTGGGGTCTTCTTATTCATCCAGAAGGTACGAGAAGTGATAACGGTGAACTGGGAGAATTAAAGAAAGGCGCAGCTGTTCTTGCAATAGAAACGAATGTCCCTATAATTCCAGCATACATAAAAGGTGCATATGAAATTTATCCAAAAGGGAAAAAGCTACCTAAGCTGTTTAACTTCAGTATAATGAAAAAGTATCCTGTGGAAGTTACATATGGAAATCCCATATTCTCTAAAAACCTAACAGCAGAGGAATTAATTAAGCAGGTAGAACTATCCATAATAGCTTTACAAGCAGCCTATTAAGGAATATAAAATAAACGTAGGAAACCACTGAGTTAAATATCCACGGAGGAGTGGATATTTAACTCAGGCTCTTTTTTCTTAACGAAATCAGATCTCTGCACTATCCATACACAGTTTGTTGAGGCCTCCAATAAATTTCATTTTTCCCTAACACAAGGTTTATTTCAGCTAAATCCGTCTTGTCAGCTGTAAGAAGATTGCTACCACTGTTGTTGCATAATCTGGCATTGTGAATGTTGTATCTGTACTATTTGCATTTGCAAAACTACCTCCATTTGACGATGTCTAGTTAACAAACTTGTAACCAGTGTTGGCTTCAGCAGATACATTATCCAGGAATAACGCAGCAGCAAGCAAATCAGCGCTGCCGCCAGGTGAAGCATTGCGTGCAATTAGCCCCTCATCCAACTTTTGAAATTCACGCCAACCCTTTAATGTAGAAATTCCACCGGCACCCAGAACTGCTCTTGCACCATTCTTAGCAGCCATCAGTGCTTCCATGCCACCTCTGTGCAGAATACATGTATCGTCCAGACTAGCTATAAGTGCAATTAGTGCATCAACCCTTGCAAAAGATTCGGGAATACCACTTTCTCTGGATTTATATAGAGCCGGTAAAGCGATATGGGTAACGTGGGGAAATCCATCCTGCGCTTCTCCCCGCGCTCCTTGTACACCGTAATTCTGCTTCGCACGGTATCCATTAGAAACTTTATCTACTTCTGATGGAATAAAATAGCAGGCTAAAGCACTAGCAGCGGCTGCAATAGTATGAGCAGATGTACCTTGTTCATTCATTGCAGCACCGGCAGTTAGCAAACCAAGTGACCATATTGCTCCCCTGTGGGTATTCGTTCCACCTGTTTCCTTTAACATGGTTGCCTCTCCTCTACGTCCAATAACAGCTATCTCCTCCTTTAAATCCCAGCTTGGTTTCTGCTTGAAGGCTACCCTACCAATTTCTACAAACATACTTTGCAGTGATTGTGCTGAACGCAGCATAAGGTCAATATTTATATCAGTATGGGCTCCGGAATTGTTCATGTCTACCAGTGCCGGTTTTGGTGTAAGTCTGGCTTCTTCTATCAATGCATCCACTGCAAATTGACCAAGTAACCCACTGCAATGTTCGCCATTCTTCCACATGTATTCCATTACCTCCTATTACCAGTATAGAGCATGGCCGGCGATTCATATATTTCGTCATTTCTTTTATAAATACTTTTTAATATTCTGGAGAACGATTGCATATCCAGTGGGCCACATATGAACCCCTTCTATTGCATATTCTACTTTTAAATTTCCTTCCTCATCCATTAAACCCTCATTTACATTAATGAATTCGTAATTATGTTTCTTTGCTAATTGTTCTATCGCTGCATTGGCTTCCAAAATATTCGGATTATTTCTTGACTTAAACGAGTCTGCTTTCTGCGCTGGTTCTACCCCCGGAAAATCAGCTTTTGCATTTACTGGATAATAAGCCATGACATATACCTTACAAGCCGGCAATCTTTCTTTAATCTGAGTCAGTATATTTTCATAATTTGCAATCAGCGTTTCCTTTTTATAATCTGGCAAACTGATATCATTTGTTCCGATGTTTATAAATATTTTTGATGGCTCCAGTTCAAAGATACATTCTTCCATGGAAGCTAACAGTTCTGGTATTATAAAACCACCAATTCCGCGGTTATAGATAATATATTCTTCTTCTAATGTTTGTTGAAATTCATTAATCGGAAAGTTCTCCATTAGGGAAGAACCAACAAATAAAATTTGCCCCTTTTTAATATATTGGTTACGTAGCTTATAATTTTTTACTTGTTCTTTCTTACGCTGCTTAAAGAAGCCATCAAAAAACGCCATAGTAACCTCTTTTATTTCCTGACTTTTCATCATTTCCTTCATTTCTTCCTGTGTCATACAAATCTCCTCCATTTCGCATTTTGATAACATTTCTTACCAACTTCGGTCAAAACACTGCTTTGACTTATTTCCAAGAAGTCTCTTGTCCCTAATTCATATAGAATACTAAGACTGTCATACCAATACACAGGCTTTGATACTCCATATATAAGATCCTTTTCAATCATCTCTGCGCGCCTTGTTCTTCTTGCAGTTGTATTCATAATATAAGGAATCTTAGGTTGTTTTAGATGTATTGTTTTCATTTTCTCATCTAGAATATTGGATACTGGAAGCATCAGTTCACAATGAGAAGGTACCTTGACTCGCAGCATCTGAGTTATTACCTTATACTTTCTCTTTAAATAGCTTTCCACTTCTTTCAATGTATCAAGTAAACCAGACAAGACAAGTTGCTCCTTAGTATTAATATTTGCAATATAAACTTGGCTCTTTTTTTCATTGGTAAAGTTTTGTATAATTGGTTCATCTCTAAACTCTGTAATCAACTGTTCCAAAAGTTCAAAAGTTAGCCCGGTCACGGACATCATACCATAGCCACAGGGATAACTTGCCTCCATTTCACTTCCTCTTATGCTAACTAACTGCAGCCCATCTGTGAAATCCAGCGCACCACTGATCGTAGCTGCTGAAAACGCTCCAATGGAGTGACCGGCTACATAATCCGGTATTAACCTTTCCACTTGCAAACTTCCAAGTATTACTTCACTGATATAAATGCACAACTGCACACAACGATTGTTGTTTAGAGCCTCTTTAGAATCCAGTTTCAACACATCTTCTTTCAGGATATTTGATGCAGTATCTATCATTGTATCTTTTATGTATTCTCCCGGAAGTTCTTTAAGCATTCCTTCATACTGAAATCCCTGTCCTGTAAACAGATATGCTGTTTTCATATCACCAATCCTCTCTATAAAGTATCTTTTCAAAATACTACCAGATGTCTTGAACTAAAGCTTCTCCTGTTTCAGTTTTGATTAGATATATTCCAGAACCATTAGCGTATTCCTGCAAGGCAATCCATCCTTTTTCAGTTTGCACACTAATATCCACATATGTATGATTTACAATAATAAATTCTTCCCGTAAATCACTTAATAATTGTCTTGCTTCTTCCACAGACAACGGTAGCTTTGGCTTAATAATAAGATCTAGGTCACTTTGCTTTGTTGTTACCTTGTGAGAAGTAACTATTTCAAAACCGACACTTCCTGTGGGTCCCCATTCCAGTCTGTGACCCCATTTAAGTAATATTTTGTTCATCTGTTCCAAAAGTTCACTCCATGCAGAATCGGGAGAATTTATCCACATTTTCTCCTCTACAATCTGCTGAGGTGTAATTACTTTTTCACAGTTTTCTATTGACAGGTAAGTTCCAAAACGTTTTTCTCAGCTCACTCCTCTAATTCCAATAGGAATATAGTTATCTCTCTGAATTTGCCTGAGTCCACCGCGGCGAACAACTGCATAAGGCACAGCATTGAGGCTCTGCAGTGCCCAGACAGGCAAGGACGGAGCAAAAAAACTTTCTTTTCACATGTTGAATTTAATTTTATTAAATCATGTACATAGACTTGTGTCATCACAATTTTCCTAATTCACCACAATTCTTTTAATTTTTCTCTAACTTCAATGGAGAGTGCACGATATATAATGGCATTTTCCGTTTTTAAACGGTACTTTAATGTATTTCCGTTTTCACGTGATGTTTTTATACCTTTTATTAGTTCTGCTTTTATTAAATTTATATCTTCGTTTAATGGAGCGTCATGATTATTTACTTTTATTAAATGGTTTAATGCTCCAAGACAATTGAAGGAATGGATATCATAAGCAATACCAGGAACATCTGCGGCAGCCTTATCCATCTCGGAGATGGAGCGTTTTGTAATACGGGCTGCTGATTTTTTTGACATTGCATGTACCACTATTTTGTCGTCATCTAATGAAATAATGTAGCTTTCTTGTAGTCCATGGGCTAAAAAGGCTCCTGAAATTGCATTTCCAACAATAAGGGTAACAACAGGATGCCCTGCCAACCTTGCAGATGCATATGCATCTACCGCAGATGCACAGGATAGGAATATTCCCAGCAATTCTTCCTTATAACCATAAGCTTGGCTTGGTGTATCCACTACTGCAATAATAGGTCTGGAGACCTTTCCTTCATCCTCCCTCATTGCTTCCCTGATACATCTGGCGATTTCCCAGCCTTGCTCCAATCCCACTTCTCCACCTTTAGCACGTGGGTAATAGGAATTCTCATCAGGTACAACAGTGATTACCCTTGCAACCTCTCCATTTAGAGAAATGTCTCCACACATAACGGAATCAATTTTACTTTTGTTTACATAATCTTTACCCACAATCCCATTAAACCAACTACGACCCCTGCTATGAATTACCTGTGCTGGTAATTGCTTTTGAAGGTGATCTTTTTTATTCGATATTACTTTTTTCACGGTATAGTCTTTTTCTAAAAAGCCATGTCTTTTCATATACTCCTGTAGTCCCTGAGGTGTTAAATTTTCCTTGGGATTAATGGAAGCAAGCAAATTCTCATATGCGTCAATCTTTGTACTTCTGTGCACCGGAATACCTAGTCCAATACATTTGCCAATGATTCGAACAATATCTTCCAGGCTGTCTTCCGCCAGATAATCTGCATATCCTGTTGCTACACGATTGGCACCACCCAGGGTGTTCCAAATCAATACTTTATCAGAGGCATCAAATTCTTTAATTCCAGCTTCCTGTTCAATTACTTCAGGACCATTTAATGTAAGGCGTCCTTCCTTTGTAATAATAAGATAGCTAAATAATGCAGCTGTCATGGACATACCACCAAAACATCCGATTCTGCCCGGAATAACACCTATCAGGGGTTGATAATTACGAAGTTCTACAATAGCCGCTTGAATTTCTGAAATGGAAAGTAAACCGTAATTTGCTTCCTGAAGACGGACGCCACCGGTATCAAATAAAATAATTGGCTGAGTGGGGATTCCTTTTTTGTTATCCTCCAATGCAAGTTCCAAGGCACCTGCAAATTTGGCGCCACTAACCTCTCCAATACCGCCTCCTTGAAAATTACCTTCCATTGAGATTACTACAGCCTGTTTGTTATTAAAAGTTCCTTTTCCAACAATCATTCCATCATCATTTTGTGCTATGATTCCTTGCTTTAATAAATGCGGTGATCTGAAATTTTCATATGGATCAAGTAGTTCTCGAAAAGTCCCCTTATCCACTATTGCTTCTGCACGTTCTCTTGCAGTCAATTCAACAAAACTATTCATTATCAAGGTTAGCTACCTCCAATGCTTGCAGTAATCTAAGAGATATCACTCCCGAAGTTGCCCCGAAATCATTGATTTCGATGTCCGCCAGGCAGTTGTTTTCAGCAAAAAACCTTTCCAATATGGATTTCCAGACAGCACTGTGGCCCTCAAATTTAGAGGATATGTCCATCGTACTGAAAGAATTGTTTGTCGGTAAAAAAATAACTTCAAGATTTGCAGAACCCACTACTCCTACATGTGCTTTATGTTTAACCCGCTTTTCAGCTTGAAATGTGTATTTTAATGTTTCCATTTAAATGGTGTACTCCTTTTGACATTTATTTTCTACCAACACTTAAATTCCTCAGGAGGTTCATATAAACCTCCTGACCATTCTACCAACTGTTCCATATTCTTTGCTGCCAGAAGACTTCTCTTGGCTTCAGTTACCTTAATACCAATATCTGAAGGATAAGCAACCACTCCTTTTTGTCTAAGAACGTCTACATTTTCTTTTGTACTGCTCATACCAAATGGAGTTACTCCTGCAATTGCTCTCAAGGCATTTTTTCTCTCGTCCAGATTCTCTGCTTTATAAAGATAAGCAATTCCCTGTTCCGTAACTACATGGGATACATCATCTCCATATATCATAACCGGTGCTGCCGGTAATCCCGCTTTTCTTCCAATATTTACTGCATCCAGTTGTTCGACAAAAACAGGAGTTACTCCCTGCCCGAAGGTCTCAACCACCTGTACTACCAGTTTCTTCCCCTTTACAAGGGGATCATCCGAAGAAACAAGACTCTGCCATGCTTCACTGGAATGTCTTCTTCCTCCCGGATTATGCCCCATATTGGGTGCACCGCCAAAACCAGATAATCTTCCTGCTGTTACAGTGGAAGAGTTACCATAGTAATCTATCTGCAAGGTAGAACCTATAAACATATCTACTCCATATAAACCTGCCAATTGTGCCAAGGTTCTGTTGGAGCGAAGGGAACCATCCCTTCCTGTCGCAAAGATGTCCGGTCTTGCCCTGATATATTTATCCATTCCAAGTTCTCCACCAAAGGAACATATACTCCTGACCCATCCTGATTCAATTGCAGGAATCAGGATGGGGTGGGGGTTTAGAACCCAATTGGTACAAATTTTCCCCTTAAGTCCAAGACTTTCTCCATAGGTTGGTAATAATAACTCAATGGCGACCGTATTAAAACCAATGCCGTGATTTAAAGATTTCACTCCATGCTTTGCATATATTCCTTTAATACACATCATGCCTGTCAAAATTTGTAGCTCTGTAATATTTCTGGGATCTTTGGTAAACAACGCTTTTATAAAATAAGGCTCTGGGGATTGTACAATATAATCCACCCATCCACCAGGGATATCAACCCGGTCTAAATTATCCGTTATCTCATTCACCTGAGCAATTACGATTCCATCTTTAAATGCAGCTGCTTCAATTAATGTAGGAGTTTCTTCTGTATTATTTCCTGTATAGAGATTTCCTTCATGGTCTGCTTTATCCGCTGCTACCAAACAAATATTAGGAATAAGATCAACAAACAATCTTGTATACAATTCCAAATATGTATGAATCGAACCAATCTTTAACGTACCATCTTGAACCATTTGTGCAATTCTTAAGCTTTGACTTCCTGCAAAGGAGAAGTCCAGTATTTCTGCTATATTATCTTCAAACAAATCCAAATGTTCTGTCCGTGAAATACTTGGCAATATCATATGTAAATGATTCACCTTATTAACGTCTACTTTAGCAAGGAATTTTGACAGGAAGTCTGCTTGTTTCTGATTATTTCCCTCCAGCACTACTTTATCTCCCGGCTTAATAATTGCCTCATAAAAGTCTACTATTTGGCTAGCCTTTATTTCTTTTGTAGTGGTAAATTTTTTGGCTGCATTTATTCTCTCATTTTTGTCCAGTTTGGCAAGATTCCACCTTGGCTTGTCTGACATGTTTTTATCTCCTTCGATACATTGGGTTACCTTAAACGCTGTATGCACCATCTTAAATCAATTATATACTTGTGTTTTTATAATGTATAATATATAATTTGTCATATATTTATATCGTTTTCATTATAAATAACTCAATCATAATCACGAATCAACAAATAACATTTATTAGGAAGGACGTTATGGAAATACAGTATTTACGATATTTTAAAAAGATAGCAGAACTGGAGCACATGACCAGGGCAAGCGAAGCACTTCAGGTAGCGCAGCCAACACTTAGCAAAACCATAAGTTTTTTGGAGAAAGCATTTCAGGTAAAGGTATTTGATCGGATTGGTAAGAATATTATTCTCAATGAGAATGGACGTATTCTTTTAAAATATACCAATCAGATATTAAATTCACTTGAGGACGCAAAAACTCAAATATCAGATAGAAACAAAAAACAAGACATCACTGTAACTATCTCGATGCATGCTGCTTCAAAATTGCTCCCGTCAATTATCTACGATTTTAAAAAGAAATATCCTGATATTAAGTTTGCTATAGTTCTGCATGAAGATAAAAGCAACGAGAAAATGAACTGTGATTTAATTATTGATTCTACTAGGGATAAAGTTATTGCTAAGAATGTCATCCAACTATTAGAAGAGGAAATACTCCTTGCCGTTCCTAAGGAACATCCATTATCACATAAAAAAAGTATTACCCTAGAAGAAGTGGCTTCTGAAGCTTTTATCAGCTTGCAAAAAGGAAAAGGGCTTAGTGACATCACTACTGCCTTTTGTCTTTCTGCCGGTTTTGAGCCCAATATAATTCTTGAAAGTGATGATCCAGCTACCATCCGTGGATTAATCGGTATTGGTCTTGGTGTAGCTTTTTTACCAGCCATTACCTGGCAGGGTGTGGCAGATGCCAACATGAAATTACTATCTATTTCAAATATTAAT
Organism: Ruminiclostridium sp.; assembly: GCA_036507975.1. Taxonomy (GTDB): domain Bacteria; phylum Bacillota; class Clostridia; order Acetivibrionales; family DSM-1351; genus Ruminiclostridium. The sequence goes on along the minus strand of DATCID010000146.1, from coordinate 5,720 downwards.
TGTAAACGATATATTAATGTTTCTTGGAAAGAAGGAAGGTATTTTTCAGAATCCGCAAAATTATTTCGAGATTATTTAGTTGATTTCTTCAGCAAATTACTTCAGAATAATTATATATCCTAATCAACAGAATAACTCTATGAAATTTGTGATGAACCTTTATAAAATTTAAATATCTGTCAATATATGAAAAATGAAATGAATAAGCTTGAAAATACGTATAACCCATAAAGCTCAGACAAAAGCCACTTTTGACCGAGTTGCCTCGCAGCCGAAGAAAGCTGCTTAGCAACCCAGTAAACCCTGTTGTCTTCTGTCAGTAAATCAACTCCCAGATATTCCATATGCTCATAACTCCTTATAACGGAGCGTTCATGGCTGTTTGAGCTGTCAAACTGTTAGTTTACTCAGTCCACTAAAGTGAATAAAATCAACAGTGAAATTATTTCAATTCTACTGTTACCCTATGCACCTGATTATCTGCAAATAGTGGAAGAACGGTACCTTGAATTTTTTCTCCGTCTACGGTGAGTGCAACCATGTTGCCTCCTTGATTTACGTATTCTAGTAAATAAGTACAGCCCCGAAAAGTACGTTGAGCAGTAACATGCGTCCATTCCTGAGACAGTGCAGGTACTACCTCAAGCCCGGCGTAGGTTCTCCGGAGGCCTAAAATTCCTTCATAGAAACCGCGGAGTGCCCATGCAGATGCACCTGTCTGCCACGAAAAACCCACTACATTAAATACTGATGAATCGTGCATCAGATAACAATTTGTAAAAACATAAGGCTCAGTTGTGGTAACGCTGCTAGGTGTATCCTTTCCATCTGGAATCATTTTTCTCAGGGATGATAGTGCCTGCTCAGCACGACCCACCTTGCAATCAGCCATTATCTTGAAGCCACAAGCATGGTGGTAAATACCTCCATTTTCAAATACTCCCGGTAGCATGCCCGACATCCTACCTACTGGATAATAATATTGGCTATACGCTGGTTTGCATAATGGAATTCCGTATGGTGTTTCCATATCATCCACTGCTGCAAACATTTTCAAATGATTCTCTGGAGGTACCACATCCCCCAGAACGGACCAGGTTTGAGGATTGAGATAGATATTACCGCCATATGGGCTATCCTTGTCCCCCACGATACCATACTTACTGAAAGCCCTGACATAATAGTCACCGTTCCAAGCGACCCTATTAGTGGTATCCACTAGCTTTTCACGTTTTTTTAATAATACTTCTGCGTAGCTGTGATTGCCAATAACCTTTGCTAGGTCTGCCAGTTCTTTTAGTGCCCAAGCTATACCCATTGCCATAAATACCGATTCGCCATTCTCATCAGGAATATTTAGTGCATCATTCCAATCTGCGTAATGGATTAAAGGCAACCCATTGGGGCCGATACCATCGGTGAGCCATTTCATAGCTCGCTGTAAATGATTATAAACCGTTCCACTTCCTTCATCAAAATAGGGAATTACTTTATCTAGAAAAGCAAATTCACCGGTTTCCTTAATCAGTTCACAAGCTGCCAATACCAGCCACATAGAAGGATCAGAATAAGTATGTTCATCCATAATAGGACTCCAAAGCAGCATAGCATGGCCATCGGCGTATTGATGGCAGAGACATTCACGCATAGATTTTTCAGCTAGAACTGTATCGGTGTTTAAAAGAGCCATAGCAATTTGTGCGTTATCCCTAACAGCTTTTTTTCCTATCATACAGAAGCTGACCTGCTTTTGAACCCAATAATTCATAATGTTGTTTACCCTTGTGTCTGGTGTCTCCGCCCTCAGGGTTCCAAAGCGTTTTAAACCACGTTCTACTGCGGATTGGCATAATGACTCTGCTGTTTTTAAAGCTTCGCGAGATTCTAAAACAGCGGTTTCCGGATTGGTACTGAGCCCGGCTATGTAGTAAATGTTACGTGTCTCTCCGGGAGCTAGAACGATAATATTTTGTAAAACAGCACTACGTTCACGGACCGTGCTACTTGAATTGGTACAATTTTTGCCATTGACCAAGATCTCTGGGCGGGCTGCATTTCCGGGAGTTCCATGGAATTGTTCCAACCAGCCGTCATAGTAATCTACCTTTTCCGAAGATGCTAAAAAGCCACTGCAGCGTTCGTGAGGCTGGAATGGATTCTTGCTCCAATTGAAAATTCCGTTCAATTCCTCCAAAAAGAAGGTATGGGAGGTAGTAGGGGAATTATAGTAAAAAGGCTGTTGATAGCCCGACAAATCAAAACGTATAGAGGGGAACAGACTGAGTGTGCGCTTTTGAGAAGTTGTATTTTTCAGTGTTATTCTCCAGATTTCATGGGTTCCCTTTTCCGGCACAGTAAAAAACCAACTGGCATGAATGCCTTTATATTCAGAGGAAATTTCAGTATACTCCAATCCATGTTCACATCGGTAATTTTCTACCGGAACCATAGTCGGGCTGATACCGATATTCCAAAACTCCTTACTTTCCTCGTCTCTGAGGTATAAGTAGCGCTGCTCATCTTGGATGAGCAGTACATTTTTAGCATCTTCGCTAACATATCGGCTGATACCGTGACCGGTATGAGCTACTGACACATGGTATCCATCACTGTTCCAAAGGTTGTTGTACCAGTACTTTCCGGTCTTGGGATCTGTGATAACAAAAGTTCCTTCTTTTTTTTCAAACCAATAATTCGCACTCATTTTAAAATTCCTTTCGTTCTTGAATATTTTACATTGATATGCAATTTGCATATCAATAGTCGTAATATCTATCTGCACTTATGATTATAGAATTTTGGGAGTCCGCCTTTTCAAATAAGAACGGGGCTTCCTCAAATTCTTATTTTGATAAAGCCCCATATACTTCATTTTTTTATTTATGTATGCCTATCTTATCTATATTAGTATTTGCATACAAATAGCTTAATTTTGTCTTACAAATTGCCACTTTTGTTCATTAGCACCAGTATCCCAAACCACTGCCACATTATTATTTTGAGGGTTTCCATTATATGCTTCAGCCGTATTATGGAGACATTTACCTGTATTCTTGCATATCAGCTTAAAATAGCCATTCCCTACATCAACAGTCCGCCACAATTGTGCATCATCATTAGCTTCAGCAACCACTGCTGCCCACTGCGCATCTGATGAAAGATTTCCATTATATGCTTCACCAGTATTATGTATTCTCTTTCCAGTTGCTTTATTAATCAACTTATAGTATCCATTAGTTCCTACTCTTAATTTCTGCCATAATTGGTCATTAGTGTCCCCAGATGCAACTGCTGCCAAACATTGGGCGACGGCAGAACTGTTTCCATTATATGCTTCACCAGTATTATGTGCAGCCTTACCAGACCATAGGTTAATCAGCTTATAATATATGGGATTAGATAGCTTGATACAATCAATATTTACTTCTCCAATATCAGCAGAATCATACTGAATCTTGATAGTATTACTTCCAGAATTCAATGAAACATTTTCAAGACAATCTGACCAACTACTCCATCCACCTGTATTAGCAAGTGTTATTTGTTTTGCTTTTGTACCGTTTACATAAAGGCTTAATGTCCTCCAATTACCTGTCCCGTTTGCAAATCGTATAGCTAGCTGCTTAGTTCCCCCACCATTTCCATCAATAGTGAATGTTAGCGAATCACCTACTGTATTCCAACTATCAGTAAATCCTGTACCTAAATATCCAGCATTGTTTGTATTGATATTAACATTGTTCCTAGATGCAATTTCCGCCTGATAGATTGTACACGTAATTGGTGTAATTGTTGGTAACGTTGGTGGAGTAACAGTTGAAAAAGTAGGCACCGACGGTGGAGACGATAATTGTGTATTATCTGTAACCGTAACTGAAGAATCATATGAATTTATGAACGCCTCTCCGCTTCTCAAGTAATAGCTATTTCCGCTAATTACTCCATAATTGTCATTGCTAGGAGTAGAAAAGAGAATTGCATGCTTAGTCCAAACATTAGGATTAGCGCTATTGTTTGAAATTATGCTGTTCGTAATATCACAGTGGTCATTATACCGGCTTCTCCCATTATCAAAAAACATAACGCCTACACCAGCATTATCATGAATGTATACATTCTGTAAAGAACTATTATAAACTTCTGCTTCAAAATCAGCTCCGCAGCCATCAGGATTAGAACCGTATCGTGTTTGATATGCTATCTCCGTATTTCTTACGATGTAATTAGTACTATCTCCAATATAAAGTCCTGCAGCCCCAACTGGGAAATCAGTAGTACCACCATTTAAGAAATGGCAATTGTCTATATACCCACCATCCACATAGCAGATAGATGCTCCTCCATAACCGTTATATGAGGTTGTACAGTTTGTTATGTATAAATTCTGAGTTCTTCCCCAGTTATTTGTAAGTGAAGTGGCCCTATAAGTTGTACAGTTATCTATTGATACTCCTACCATACCTTCAGGGTTAGCCGCACCCACCGTTACAGCTGCAGACATAGAAAACTGGTTTTCAGAAGGAATCGGGTTCAAATGATGAATACCAGTTATATCATGGAAATAGCAATTGTCTATTTTTATATTACCACCTAATATATTCTCATTATGAACGATTATTCCAAGTCCGGCATTTCCAATCTCAAGGTTTGTAATCCGAATATTTGCCGCATCAATGATTTTAATGCATTTATCTGCCTGTAGGCTGTTTCTGAGTATTGATGGCTTATTTCCGGTTCCATAGGATCCTATTGTAATTACATTTGTTCCACCCACAAGATTGTTCAATGTCAGCTGCTCATTCCATGTATCTCCACATTTTAAGAGTATTTGATCACCTGGACCATAAGACATGGAACCGACTTTCGCCAATGTCTTCCATGGGGTACTCATGCTCGTTCCATTATTATTGTCATTTCCGGCTGATTGACTTATATAATATACTGTATTTGCAGCGTAAACTGTAGATGTTGGAACCGTAAATACACAACTAAAAATAAATACGACTAAGATAGATAAGCTTAAAATTTTTCTCATTCTTAAATTACCTCCGATTAATTAATAGTTTCACAAAATAGCTTCACAATAACATTACTAATACTCTTAAATCTAACATCACCACATTGATTTTAACCTTCTTTATGTATTGTTTAATGTTAATTAATTGTAGCGTACAAGCCGCACTGGGTCTAGTAGTCCAGAAGGTGGCAGTGCCATAAAACGTGAAAGATCATCCTTTAGGCTGTAAGAAAGTGTGTTGGCAACCTCCACCTCAAGAATATTGTCACCATTCCTTACCACATTGGTTATATCCAAAAGATATGGCTGGCATATCCGTATACCTGCCATGTTTCCGTTTACCAAGACTCTCGCGGTTTCACCCACAGAAACCAGATCAAGCATATAATTGCCGTTACCTTCTATAGTAAACCGAGTAGTGTACCGTATGATACCTGAGAATTCCGGTAGTTCATTTGGTCCGGTGATATTAATCAAAGAACTGTTTGCCTTATACAACTTAAAGTCAGGATAGGTAGGCATTGTCGTTATGCTGATATCATATGGACCATCTAGCTCTATTTCTTCAGATACTTTTTGCTCTTCAGTAGAGGGTAAGTCATCAAGACTCTCAGAAAACACAATTACACAGGATTGGTAGGGCGACAGAGAAAGCTCGATAGTATGTCCTTTTGTGTCTTTAGTAATTGCAATGTCCTGAAGA
>DATCID010000145.1:0-2232 GCA_036507975.1 Ruminiclostridium sp. | reverse complement strand
TTGTACTACGTGCTAATCTATCAAGTGAATGTATATATACTGTGTCGCCATTTCTTGCATAACCGATCATTGTTTTTAACTCAGGCCTATTAGTATCTTTAGCAGAAACCTTTTCAGTAAACCATTTATCAATATTGTATTTCTTTAAGCCCTCAATTTGTCTGGCTTCATTCTGCTCTATGGTTGATACTCTTACATAAGCTATATTCATGATTAAAAACTTCCTTCCTTAACTTCTTTTCTATATTATACCAACCTGTTTGTTTGAGATCAATGGCATTAGCAAATTGTTGTTTATTAATTATGAAATCAATTCTAAACAAATACTTTAAGGCTATTTTTATTTGTTTGATTAGACTATAACTTTAAAGAACTAGATTTGAACAATCTATTAAATGCATTTATATTTCCAGTACTCTATGGAGCATACCTACACTGCAAACGGGGCTTCTGAAATGATAAAAGAAATCGTAGCCAACATTAAAACAGATGATCTCGATATCCTGTTTAGAATGGACAGTGGATATTTTGATGAAGAAATCATTAAAACCATAGAATCTCTTGATTGCAAGTATTTGATTAAGGGAAAAGTCTACCCTACACTCGCATCACAAGTAACAGATCCAACCGTTTTGTTCGTTAAAGGCGAAGAAGGCCGAGAAACTACAGAACTGTTTACGAAGCTAAACACATGGAATAAAGACAGAAGATTTGTTGTGTCTCGTGTATTGAAACCTGAAAAAGAAAGAGCACAATTATCACTTTTGGAGGGCTCGCAGTACGAATACTTTTTCTTTGTAACAAACACAGATTTACTTTCAGAAAAAGTTGTCATCTCGTATGAAAAGCGTGGTAACGCCGAAAATTACATCAAAGAAGCCAAATATGACATGGCAGTAGGTCATCTTCTGCTAAAATCCTTTTGGGCAAATGAGGCTATTTTTCAAATGATGATGCTTTCATACAACCTGTTTTTGTTATTTAAATTTGATTCTTTAAGCGTTTCAGAATACAGACAGCAAATAAAGACTTTTCGATTGAAGTATGTATTTCTTGCCGCCAAAATAATCAAAACAGCTAGGTATGTGATTATGAAGTTGTCAGAAAATTATCCATATAAGGAAGTGTATGAAAAATGCATGGTATAACAAGAATATTACCTGAAAAATTGAGTGTTGCTCTGTGGATAACTTACAGAGTTTAATAAATATTCTTATCAAAAAGTTGAAAACAATAATTTGTTGAAAATGATTGAAAGGTGGCGACTTAAATGTTAGAATATTCAAGTAACAGTCTAAATTCTTCGTGAAATAGTCTTATTTGAAGCTAATAAAAAATACACGTGGAATTTAGGTATGTATATATTGTATGGTGTTACTATAGCCCTTCTTGTTATATCTTTCATCAAAGATAAGAAGAAAACTAAAATGTCACTTAAAAAGGCTTGGAAGGCATTTGAAAACATTTTACCTGAATTATTGGTTGTTATTTTGTTAGTGGGAGTATTACTTGCAGCTTTAAATCCTGAAGTAATCTCTAATATTATTGGTGCAAACTCAGGGTGGCTGGGTGTAATGTTTGCTGCTTTTGTAGGTGCCATTACATTAATACCAGGGTTTGTCGCATTTCCCACTGCTGCAATGCTATTACAAAGTGGAGCAGGGTATATGCAGATAGGTGCCTTTGTTTCCACTCTCATGATGGTTGGTGTTGTGACAATGCCTGTTGAAATAAAGTATTTTGGCAAAAAGCTGACCGTTTTAAGAAATGTTTTAGCGTTTGTTTTTCCATTTATTGTAGCATATATCATCGGATTGGTGGTGGGTGGAATATGAAAGCTATTCTAAAAAGGTATAGGGCGTTTTTAATTGTATCAGTAATGCTAATTGTTCTTATAATGATTAATAATCAGTTGGGATTTAAAGCTCTAAACATAGCTGCATATTCTTTCAAAGAAATGCTGCTAGTAATTCCTCCGATTTTTATTCTGCTTGGACTTCTTGATGTATGGGTACCAAAAGAAACCATGATAAGATATATGGGTGATGATTCAGGAATAAAAGGCATAGTATTATCTATACTTATTGGTTCCGCAGCGGCAGGTCCACTTTATGGAGCGTTCCCAGTAGCAGCAGTATTTATGAAAAAGGGTGTCAAATTCAGCAATATACTTATTTTTATTGGAGCATGGTCGACAACAAAAATACCAATGTTTCTTTTTGAAATGACATC
>DATCID010000144.1:0-77715 GCA_036507975.1 Ruminiclostridium sp. | reverse complement strand
TGTTATGCCTATGGTTGTTAGTGGAATAGCACTGGGTATTAATACCTTGCTAAACTATTTATTGATATTCGGATTATTTGGATTTCCAGCATTGGGCGTTAGAGGTGCTGCCATTGCTACATTAATATCTAGAATTATAGAGATGATTATTTTCTTAGTTGTTGTTTCGAGGTCATATGATATTTTACGTATAAGAATTAGTGTATTAAGGCAAGTTACATTTGATTTATTTAAAAAGGTTTTATCAACAATGGTTCCTGTAATACTTAATGAGTTGTGCTGGAGTGTCGGCTTTGCAGCCTACTCAATTGCATATGGAAGAATAAGCACTGAGGCTTTTGATGCAGTGCAGATTACAAACACTGTAGGTAATTTATTTTTAGTTGCAGGATTTGGAATGGCAAGTGCTTCGGCAGTGATGATAGGACATATGGTAGGCGCTGGTGATGAAAAGAAGGCCAGAGAGTACGCCTGGAGATTTGTTATACTCTGTGCTCTAGGTGGAGTGATAATAGGAGCTTTCATGTATGTCTCAGCACCGCTTGTTGTTGGACTTTTTAAGGTGACTAAAGATGTACTTCAAACTGCAGTAGTGATACTAACTATTAATGCAATTATTATACCAATAAGGCTAACAAATATTGTAATCATTGTGGGTATTTTGAGGGGCGGGGGAGACACTAAATATGCTTTTATTGTAGAAAGTATCACTATGTGGTGCATTGGTGTGCCGCTGGCCTTTATCGGAGCCTTTGTGTTTAAACTTGAGGTACAGTGGGTATTTCTGTTAGTTCTAGCAGAAGAGCTAGTAAAAATGATATGTTTAGTTATGCGACTTATGTCTATCAACTGGATAAAAAATGTTGTTAGAGAGATAAAGTTAATATAGAGAGGAAGTTTTATATGATAATAAAAAATGCGGAGCACGAAATTACAGCAGTAAAACCAAACCAATATCCAGTTACTGGGTTTCCAGAGGTGGCTTTTGTTGGTAGATCAAATGTGGGAAAGTCCTCAATTATAAATGTTTTATTAAATAGAAAAAAACTTGCAAGAGTTGCTGGAAAGCCTGGTAAGACCAGACAAATTAACTTCTATAATGTTAACAGCAATTTCTACATGGTAGATCTACCTGGATACGGATTTGCAAATGTTTCCAAGGATATGAAGGCCTCTTGGGAGAATATTATAGAGACATACTTGTATTCAAGGAAGCAAAATAATCTCAGGATGGTTGTGCTACTTCTGGATATTAGGCATACGCCCAACAATGATGATGTTGTCATGCATCAATGGATAAGGGGTTTTGGTTTGAATGCCTTAATTGTTGCTACAAAGGCAGATAAAATAACAAGATCACAAATAAATGTGAGAATAAATGATATTAGAAAAACGCTACTAATAGATGACTCAACAAAAGTAATACCGTTTTCAGCACTTAATAGATCAGGGTTGGAATTGGTGCTAGATGAAATAGGGAAAAGTTTAGGAGCAACTATATAATAAAACACGATTTTGAAGGGAGCAATTTTTCGTCAAGACAAGGCGGAGGAAGGCGTAATAATTGCCTTATTGCAACTGACGACAACGAAGTATTGTCGGAAAATAGCCCATTCAAAAATGGGGAGTTATTATTTAGTTACTCCTTAGCATGGCAGGGGAAGAAACAAAGGAAGATGCAAATGTAGAACAAAAGGAAGAATCAAAGGAAGAGGCAAAGGAATAGATAGGGGCTGTGGCATTTGGATAAATATAGTTATGTTAATGAAGAAGCAAAGCTGAGAAATAAGTTAAGAAGTATGAGATTTATTGCAACATCACTGTTAGCATTTATGGCCATTGTTTTTATTGTGTTCAAGAGGTACGAGGACAGGGGCTTATTATACTCATCTGTAGTGGCTTTTGCTGAGGCATCAATGGTGGGTGCACTTGCAGATTGGTTTGCTGTAGTTGCACTTTTTAGGTACCCTTTAGGCCTCAAAATTCCTCATACAGCAATAATTCAAAATAATAAGCAAAGGATAGCCAAGTCTTTATCTAATTTCGTAGTCTCGAATTTTTTTACACCTGAGCTTATCAAAGCAAAGCTAGATAAGGCTAGTGTTTCACAAAAGGTATCCAATTATATTCAGAAAAACAAGGAGACCATTGCTAAGGGCATAGCTAATAAGCTGCCAGCTGCTCTTAATTCATTTGTTGATGATACTAAACTAGTGGGATATATAAAAATACAGGTAATTAAAAAAATTGGTGATTTAAAACTATATCCTATGCTAGGAGCTGCGCTGAAGCCTGCTCTGGAATCGGGATACCATAAACCGTTAGTCAAGGGTCTATTGAATGCTACATATGATTTTATTAGTGAGAATAAAGAGAAGACCATGCTGGTCTTAGGTGGTATAAACAAGACTTTTACCATGCCATTTATAGGTGATTTGATTTATAAAAAGATATTGGAGTTTTTTGTAAGACAGATTGATGAGATTGATTCAGACGAGGACGTTGAGATAAATAAGCTTTTGTTATCGGCACTTCCAAAGCTTTTTGAGGACATGAAAAATTCACAAGAGCTTATTGACAAAGGTGAACTCCTAAAAGAGCAGATAATAAATTCTACACTATTTGGTGAGCTCCTGGATAAGCTGGTTGATGCAGTAATTGGTTTTAAAAACTCTATTATAGAAAATGAAGAGGAGTTAACTGAAAAGGTAAGTTCTATTTTAGATATACTTGTAAAAGGAATTTCTGAAAATTATAAGCTCAGGGAAAGTATTGATAAGGTCATAATTGAAAGCGCTGAGGGAATAGTTTTGTTATATGGAAATAAGGTGGGTTCTCTAATATATGATACGATGGATAGCTGGGAGACAAAGAACATGGTTGATAAGCTGGAGGTGCAGGTGGGAGCTGATTTACAGTATATTAGAATTAATGGTACCATTATTGGTGGATTAGCTGGGCTTGTTATTCACTTCTTATCGCTGCTGTTTTAAAGTTCGGTGATATAGTTCTATTATAATAAGCTGTATAAGCAGTTGTAATTTTCAAATTTTACGAATAGAATAGTTATTTTATATGAATTTCCAGTAATGGGTTATACTAAGGACGTTGATATTTTTAAAACCATATAGAAATTTAAGAGGAAAAAAGTGGACAGATTTAAAACTACTGAACGAGTTGCAGTTTTAGGCATATTAGCTAATATGTTTCTTTTTGCTATAAAGCTTGCAGCAGGCTTATTTAGTCGAAGTCAAGCCATGATTGCAGATGGCTTAAATAGTGCAGGTGATGTATTTGCGTCAATAATGACATTACTTGGCAATAGCATCGCAAGGCGGCCGGATGACAGCGACCATCCATATGGGCATGGCAAGGCAGAATATATTTTCTCTATGATAATCAGTCTTTCGTTAATGATTGTTTCCCTTACAATATTTAAAAGTGCAATTACTTCTATTATAAGCAAGTCTACCTTTGAAGCTTCTTGGTTTCTAATATCTGTTGCTGTTATCACTATAGTTGTTAAACTATTGTTGTTCAAATATACAAATCGAGTGGGTAAGACTTTGGATAACTTACTAGTTTTGGCAAATGCAGAGGATCATAGAAACGATGTATTTGTGACATCTGGTACACTTTTTGGCATTATAATGGGGTACTTTGGCATTGTATGGGTAGATGGTGTAGTTGGTATTTGCATTTCTGTTTGGATTTTCTATACAGGAATAAGGATATTCATAAGCGCTTTTAGAGTTCTGATGGATACCAATATGGATCCGACACTTAAGGAAAATACATATAAATTAGTTGAAAGTATTGAAGGGGTAGAGCATATTGACAGCATAAATGCAAAGCCTGTTGGAGTTGGATTTATTATGATTATAAAGGTTTCAGTTGACGGTGAAATGTCTGTGAATGAAAGTCATAAAATCGCTTCTAAGATCAGGGCGCAGGTCAGAAGTATAAAAGGTGTTAAAGACGCTGTAGTTCATATAAATCCATGCTAACAAATAAAAGTGTAAAAAAATCCGTTTAATAGCTAAGATCTAAGGGTAAATATACATTCGTCGTAATTAAAGAATGAAGCAGTCAATAAAATAATAATGAATATTAAAAATTACAGGAGGATTTATAGTTATGAAAAAATTTGTTTGTTCAGTTTGTGGATATGTTCATATGGGAGATACAGCTCCAGATAATTGCCCTCAGTGCAAAGCGCCAAAGGAGAAGTTTGCGGAGCAGACAGAGACTTCTACACAGTGGGCTGATGAGCATAGAATAGGCATTGCACAGGGTGTGGACGCTGAGATTTTAGAAGGCCTCAGAGCTAATTTTGCTGGTGAGTGTACTGAGGTAGGGATGTATTTGGCAATGGCACGTCAGGCAGATAGAGAAGGTTATCCAGAGATTTCTGAAGCCTTTAAAAGATATGCTTTTGAAGAGGCCGACCATGCATCAAGATTTGCTGAATTGCTTGGAGAGGTTGTTTATCCTGATACAAAGAAAAATCTTGAGTTAAGAGCTGAAGCAGAGGCAGGTGCTTGTAAAGGTAAGAAGGATCTTGCTATAAAAGCAAAGCTGCTTAACCTAGATGCTATTCATGACACTGTTCATGAAATGTGTAAGGATGAAGCAAGACATGGAGCTGGGTTTAAGGGACTTTTGGAGAGGTACTTCGGAGCTTAATTATAACAAGAACAAACGCCATTTGATAGTAGGTGAATCAAGGTTTGCCCATTGCCAAAACATGAAGATTATATAGTAAAAAACAAGGAATGTAGCTATAGCCGCATTTCTTGCTTTCATAAAGAGAAAAGATTTATTAAAATTAAATTGAGGGGTTTATATGGATAATGATGGGACAATGGATACAAAAGAATTTAAATTTAAAATGGACAAGATCGAGCGTTATTTTTCTATCGGGACATTTATAATATTTTTTCTATCATTTGCTGGTAAGAATAGTGAATATTGGACAATTTTATTATTTATTTTAACTGCATTAATTTTGGCATATTATTTTAAATGGTATAAAAAAAAACCTTCTTATTTAATTATTGAAGATGAACAAATTACTATTCATCCACCTTTGTTTTTTAAACCCCAACAGATAAAAAAACATGAAATAAAGCAGATAAAAGTATTAGATAAAAAAATTAAAATTGATTTCGGGTTTGAGGGCATTAACAAAAGTGTTTATGTACATTCCAATTTGTTGGAGGAAAATGATTGGAAGCAATTAACTCTCATATTGAAACAGTTTGAGCCAATGAGTTAAGTATATTTAATAGAAAGTGTGCTGGAAACCTAACATTCCCGTCGTTTATTTCTTAAAAGGAAAGCCGCTGGGCCAGCTTAATTATTAGAAGTTCAAGATATAGATGTCGAGATATAATCTATTAAGAAATAAATACAACCACCATCTTCAGTAGCTAAAACGGCTATTAAAGATGGTGGTCTTTTCATTGACACATATTATTATCTATAGTACTATTATGCTATACGATATATCGTGATACATAATATCGCATTACGTAATAGAAGGAGGTGCTCGATATGGCATATAGTGGTGGTCCTATGACTGAAGCAATGTACTATGTTTTGTTGGCACTTATGAATCCAAATCATGGGTATAGTCTTATGAGTGCAATTTCAGAAGTTTCTCACGGTAGAGTGAACATGGGACCCGGAACACTTTATGGGGTACTTGCACGTATTCAAAAGGAAGGCCTCATTACTCTATCAGAGGATGACGGTAGAAGAAAGGTTTACACAATTACAACTGATGGACAAGAAGCTCTTCAAAATGAGTATAACCGGTTGACCGCATTAGTAAGAGATGGAATAATTTTAAAGGATGGTGATGTGGGTGAATAAGGTTAAAAGTATGCTAAGACCCAGTGATTTCTGGAATATCGGTGAGCATGAAAGCTGGTTTTCTGATATGGCACAGGAGGGTTTGCATTTGAAAAAGGTTGGATTTCAATTCGTCAAGTTTACAAAAGGTAAGCCTAAACAGATGAAATATAGAATAGATGTATCTCAGGGTAAGAAAATAGTACCTGAACAAAAAGAAATGTATTCCGAAAGCGGTTGGGACTATGTAACAAGCTATGGAGAATTCAATGTATTTTCATCACCTGTTGAAGCAAATGCGCCTGAACTGCACACCGATCCCGCTGAGCAAGCTTATACTTTAAAGCGTCTTGACAAAAAGTTTGCGAAAAATGCGATCATAATTGCTATTGCAGCGGCATTAGGTATAGGAATGCTGGTTGCTGTTTGGTTTCACCATTCGACACATTATCTTGCCTTAGTTGAAGGAATAATTATTCAACAAGCAACTTTAATTATTATGGAATTATATGTGGTATATAATTCGTTACAAGCAGCCATTTCCATACGTGCTTTACGAAAGACCCTTTCAGAGGGAAAGCCGATCAATCACACTGCACCATGGAAAAGACAACATAAGTTAAAGCTAATCGTAGCTAGTTTTTATATTGCTCTTGCTATTTTCGGGGCGATACTTCCTGTGATACAACTTGTCATGAGTGATACTAAAACATTACCAGTAGCTAGTAGCGATTTACCTATTGTAAGATTGGCAGATGTTGAGCAAAATACTGAATTGACTCGAGAAAGCTCTTCCCATATTCGGGATAATATTGATTGGGGTAATCGTTATAGCTATGATTGGAGTCTATTCGCACCTTTGCAGTACCAATCTGATGAACGAGGTGTTGTACCTAATGAAATGTGGAAGGATGGCAGTGGGGCATATTCACCTAGCATTTCCACATGGGCGTATAAGATAAATTTTTCTTATATGAATGAAGGGGTACTATCTGATTTAATTAAAAGATATGGTATGAAATATGAAGGTGGAGATTTCATAGAAATGAAACATACATATTTTGATAAACTCGTTGTTCATGAGGTAAATGAATTTAAAGAAGTATTTGCTTCTAAAGGAAAAGCAGTAATGTACGTTAGATACCATGGCTATGCAGATATTGATTCAATTATTGAAGCTACTGTTGAGAAAATGAATTTAATTTCAGATTGATAAGATGCATAAAACTAATTGAACAAATGACATCTATTATGTCAACTTGTCGCAAGAGGAGTTTCCGTTTATGAAAGAAGCATTTTGTCGGTTGACTCCTAAATATGACTTATTCTTAGGAACATAAAAACAGGAAAATATGTTATAATTATTAACACATATTTTCTATCTTATAAATTCTAAGGAGTGTGTTTAATATGCCATTACCAAAAGAAGAAAGAAAATATTCTTATATAACTCTATTTATCTATAAATTGTACTTTGTAATTCAAACGTGTATTCTGAAACAGAAAAGAGAACAAAATGATTAAAATATATAATAGAAAAACAAAACAATACGATATTGAGAAAGTGGCAGGGGGTAAGTTACTAAACGCCTTGTATTCAACAAAGGCTGGTAATCTTGGGCTTGAGCTGCTGGTTAAAAGAAAAATATATTCGGCATTAACTGGCTTCTTTTGTGATACCAGGCTAAGTAAAATGAGCATTTCAAAATTTGCTGAGAATTTCTCAATTGATATGAAAGAGTGCGTTAATAATTTAGAGAATTTCAGTAGCTTTAACGATTTTTTTGCGAGAAAATTAAAGAGCTCTGCCAGAAGCTTTTGCGGATCAGATGATAGGCTACTATCACCTTGTGATGGGCGTTTACAGGCATGGAATGATATTAACTGCAAAAATATCATACAAATAAAGGGTATGCGCTACAGTTTAGCTGAGTTATTACAAAATGAAAAGTTGGCGAATGAGTATCAGGGCGGGACATATTTGGTTTTGAGACTTTGTCCTGTAGATTATCATAGGTTTCACTTTTTTGATAGCGGTATATGCGGAGAACCCAAAAAAGTTAAAGGTGAATATTACTCAGTGAATCCTGTAGCTCTGAGAAAAATTCCAGAGGTTTTCTGTAGGAACAAGAGAGAATACAGTATTTTCAAAACAGATAATTTTGGAGATGTTTTATATGTTGAGGTGGGCGCTACCTCTGTTGGCTCAATTATCCAAACATATGTCCCTGATAGCAGACTTCAAAGGGGAGAAGAAAAGGGATTTTTTAAATTTGGTGGTTCTACAGTTTTGCTGTTTTTTAAAAGTAATAAGGTAATAATTGATGAGGATATTATTGAGCAAACAAATGCTGGTTTTGAAACTAAAATCATAGCAGGAGAAGCTCTAGGTAGCGGTGATAAATAATAGTAATAATAGTAAAAACACACAATCATATTGTCTATAGACTTATATTAGTTTATAATAAATTACAATGGGTTTTTATTGATTGTTGTTTTATAATATAGAGGTAAATTTGTTATTTGGTTTAGTGTTGCTTCAATGGTGAAGACCATAAACAGATAATATATGTATGATTCTAACATTAAAAGTTTGAACAGGGTCTTAGGAGGGAAAATTATGAGTGACATAAAAACGATTGGAGTACTTACAAGTGGTGGAGACGCACCGGGTATGAATGCTGCTATTCGTGCAGTAGTTAGAACTGGAATATACTATGGATTTAAAATGCTTGGAGTAAGAAAAGGCTATAATGGATTGATTTGTGGAGATATTTCTGAAATGACTGCTAGAAGTGTATCTGATATTATTCACCGTGGAGGAACAATACTGCAAACTGCCAGATGTAAGGCTTTTAATACAGAAGAAGGCATGCAGAAAGCGATGTCAATCTCAAGAGCGTTTGGAATAGACGCACTTGTTGTAATTGGTGGAGATGGTTCCTATAGAGGTGCTAGAGATTTTAGCAAATTTGGCATGAAGGTCATGGGTCTCCCCGGTACTATTGACAATGATATTGCTAGTTCTGAATACACGATTGGTTATGATACAGCAATGAATACTGTTCAGGACGCATTGGACAAAATCAGAGATACTGCATATTCTCATGAGAGATGTAGTGTACTTGAGGTTATGGGACGAAATGCAGGGCATATAGCATTAAATGTGGGTATAGCAGGAGGAGCTGAGGTAGTATTACTGCCTGAAAAAGAGTTTGATTTTGATAAAGATATTATCAGAAAGATAATTGAAGGTAGAAATAAAGGTAAGAAAAACTATATTATTATTCTTGCAGAGGGAGTTGCTGAAAAAATAGGAGGAGCTCTTGAACTGGCAAAAAAGATAGAAGATCTTACTGGAATTGAAACAAGGGGAACAGTACTAGGATACATCCAAAGAGGCGGAAGCCCATCTGTTAGAGATAGGGTAATGGCAAGTGTTATGGGCGCAAGGTCAGTTGAACTGCTTAAAGATGGTGTTTATAACAGGATTGTATCTGTAAAGGATGGGAAGGTTGTTGATATAGAAATCGAGGAAGCACTTTCAATGACCAAGGATATTGACGAAGAGCTACTTAGATTGAGCAATATCTTGTCTATCTAGTACACAGCTAAGCAACATTAGATTTGTAATATATTTTATTTTGATTATAAAAACTATTTGAACATTAATAAAAAAGACACGAATTATCCAAAACATTTGGACAATTCGTGTCTTTTTTCAATGAAAAGAGGTAGAAGCTTTGTGAAAATAATATTATTAATGCAAATCAACATTTAAGTAAAATATTGAAAAATTAATTAGAATGCAATATCTAGCTATTAACTACATTTACAGGCTTTCCTGAAATAAATGCACTAAGATTGTCTACAGCAATATTCATGAGTCGAGTTCTCGATTCCTTTGGTGCCCAGGCAATATGGGGAGTAATAATGCAGTTTTTCGCATGAAGAAGTGGGTTATCACTCTTGATAGGTTCGGTAGAAACAACATCAACAGCAGCAGCGTAAACCTTTCCTGAATTAAGAGCAGCAGCAAGCTCCTCTTCAACAATCAAAGGACCACGAGAGGTATTTATTATTATAACTCCATCCTTCATTTTAGCAATATTATTCTTGTTTATTATTCCTTGAGTAGATGGGAAAAGAGGGCAGTGGAGAGATATCACATCAGCTGAACCCAATAGCTCATTCAATTCTGTAAAACGTATTTTGTCACTCTCACATGATTTGTTTGGAAAAGCATCATATGCCAGAACATTCATTCCTAAAGCAACAGCAATTTTTGCAGTTTCAAATCCTATTCTTCCAAAACCTATAATTCCCATTGTTTTTCCTGCGAGTTCAATTAAAGGAAAATTCCAGTAGCAGAAGTCAGAGCTATTTTCCCATGATCCATGGCTAACGCTATCGCTATGTGCACCAATATGATGACATATTTCCAACAGCAATGCCATGGCGAATTGTGAAACAGCGGTTGTTCCATAGGTTGGTATGTTTGTGACGACAATACCATGAGCTTTAGCAGATGCTGTATCTACTACGTTATAGCCTGTTGCCAATACACCTATAAACTTTATAGAAGGACATGCAGTAAAAATCTCATTTGTAAGTAGAGTTTTATTTGTATAAACTACTTCTGCATCGCCTATTCGGCTAATGATATCTTCTTTACTTGTTCTATCATATACAGTAATCACGCCATATCGCTCAAACCCTTGCCAGCTCAAATCTCCTGGGTTTAAGGTATAACCATCTAATACTACAATTTTCATTTATAACCCCTCCTATACTCTTGCCCAAGCAAGGTTTAATACTCTTTTTGCATTTGCAATAACAATGTCGGAATCCTCATCACCCCAAGGCTTAACTTCAAAGCTCACAATTGGACGTTTTTCTTCACTGATAAATCCAATTTTGATTAGTGTTTTGAGATATGCTACTAGTTCATCAACATCATTTTCAGAATTTGGAAAGCCAAACCTAGGATGTGTGTCACCATAAGCTTCACAGCCTGGATCTTTAATTACTGTATTGCCCATATGAGCGTGAATAATATAGTCTTTTATAGGTAGCAAATTTTCTTCATTTGTTTCATGTATCATTGGAATATGTGACAAATCTACCACTAAACCAAAGTTATCATATTCTGCTCTGATTTCCTCTGCAAAGCGTTTTGCCAACGCAACAGGTCCTATAATAGACTTTTTGTCAATGTCGTAATCAAAAACCTCAAGTGCAATCTTCAAATCACCCTTACACTTTGCATACCTACATAATTCCTTCGTTGACTTTACCAAAGCCTGATATGATTGTTCCTTGGATTCCTCTAAGTATTTTCCTGATAAAAATGCAAAGCCTACAGCACTCATTTCATAAGCCTCATCAATGCCGCTTTTCAAAGTTCCAACAGCCGTAAGGCGTTTTTCTTCAACTAAATTATTTATATTCATACCAGTAGTAAGTAACCTTGGTTGACCACCATATGCTACGGTCAAATGCGAGCTTTGTAGCATATTTTTAACATTTTTCCTTACAATTTCATCTTTAATCCATGTAATTTCAATAGCGTCAAAGTAATCATCAACAGCTATTTTTTTAATGGTCTCTTCAATAGGACCTTCACCCTTTATGGTAGTTGGATATGCCATAAAATGAATTAATCCAACCTTCATATATTTTTTTATGGATTCAATCATGTTTGAACTCCTTTTTAGTTAATCAGAATATAATGGTCTTAAGACTAAATCCATTATAACACGTTTAACATGATATGAGATTTGCCAAGAGCATAAGACTACACTAGGACAGTCTTATGCTCTTGCACTTAGTGGTTAAACAAATTCGCGAATGTTATTAATAGCTCCGCCCATGGAGCAATCTGTCTGTTCTTCACATACAATATCAATGACATATGGTTTCTTGGATTTTTTTGATCTTTCTAAAGCTGCAGCTATATCACCTGGCTTAAATACTCTCTCTGCTTCGCAACCAAAGCCTTCAGCAATTTTAACATAATCAATTAATGTATGATTAACCTTCATTTCAACAGCATATTCATAACCATATGCATATTTCTGATTTTGCTTAATAAGCCCAAGGTAAGCATTGTTTACGATTACAACCACTAAAGGAATGTCGTATTTTGCTGCGGTAGCTAGTTCTTGAATATGGAAGGTGAAACCAAAGTCACCCATAACCGCAACAGCCTTATTGCCCGGACTTGCAATCATAGCACCAAAAGCAGCAGGTATGTCATATCCAAGAGTTCCTGATCCACCTGAAGGAAGATATCTATTAGGCTTGTTAGTATCCTGTAGCTGACCGGACCATATTTGAGTAATACCACAGCCTGTTGTAAACATTGTATCTTCATCAAAGCATTTGTTTAGTTCGGCATATACTCTTTGAGGTTTAATAGGTTCACATTCATAATCTGTTTTTCTTTTGAGTTCTTCCCTTAGTTGTGGAATATGGGCTACACGCTCTGAAGGAACAGCTTTAACAGTTTTCGCTTTTTCAATAAGCATTTCAATTGCAATCTTTGCATCAGATACAATTCCAAGATCTGCTTTAAAAATCTTGTCTAACTCAGAAGGTTCGATATTGATATGAATAAACTTCCTATCACCTTTATATTCTTTTAGAGCGCCTGTGTGTCTATCTGTGAATCTGCAACCAATACCAAGAACAACATCAGAGTCACAAAGTATCTTGTTTCCGATAGGCTGGCCTACTTGAATACCTGCATGCCCTGCATTTAAAGGATGATTAATTGGAATACCGCCCTTTGCCATATAAGTAGTAATCACAGGTATTTGAAGTATTTCTGCAAAACGGACTATATCATCACATGCATTAGCCAATACAACACCACCACCCATAATAATTACGGGGTTTTTGCCTGCAGTCAGCATATCTATTGCTTGCTGAATCTGAGCATCGGTAGCCTTTGGTTTTTCAAAGGAAAGAGGCTTATATGTCGTTGGATCAAATTCTATTTCTGTCTGCTGAATATCTAATGGAAAATCTAGAACGACAGGACCGGGCTTACCTTCCCTTGCTATTTTAAAGGCGTTTTGAAATATTGCAATTGCTTTGCTAGCATCTGTAATACAGAAAACAGCTTTACATACAGGGCGAGCAATATCAACCATATTGACACACTGGAAGGCATCCTTACCAATCAGTGCTGTATTACCCTGACCAGTAATAGCGATTAGAGGAATAGAATCTATATTTGAAGTGTATAAGCCTGTGACAAAGTTTGTTGCACCTGGGCCGGAAGTACAGGATGCCGCAGCCAACTTTCCACTTGATCTGAAATATGCACTGGCAGCATGCACAGCGCATTCTTCGTGTCTTACAGTGTAGTGTTTAATTTTTGAACTCTGACCCAAAAACTGATAGAATGAGTTTATCCCCGCTCCAGGGATACCAAAAATATCAGTAATTCCCTCAATCTCCAAAATTCTTACTAAAACTTCAGATACTTTCATATGACATTCTCCTTTATTTCACATAGTAAAATTAGATTTTGATATTAACAGAATAATAGCACATTTTTTTAAAAGTTTCAATGGAATGAAATAAAATTTCGCATAGTAAAATCACAATCCTCAAATATAAAATAAAATCATAAAATTACAATTAAAGAAAATTTGTTTAAAAATAGATTTTTAATATGCAATATGTTAATATCAAATAAACGAAATAAAATTTTGATAAGTGAAATACAATATATACTAAAAAGGGGTATCTATATGTCTAAAATTAATTTTCCACAAAATTTTTTATGGGGATCAGCTACTGCTGCGTATCAGATTGAAGGAGCTTTTGATGAGGATGGCCGTGGTGAATCTATATGGGATCGTTACTGCCGAAGAGCTGAAAATATTTCAGATGGTAGTAGCGGAGATGTAGGTTGTGATCATTATCACCTATATGAACAGGATATTGAAATAATGAAGAAATTGGGTCTGAAATCTTACCGTCTTTCTATATCGTGGTCAAGAATTTTTCCTACTGGATTTGGAGAACCAAATAAAAATGGAATGAACTTTTACAAGAATTTGATTGGGTTATTAGTTAAAAATGGTATTAAACCGGCAGTAACTCTATATCATTGGGATTTACCGCAAAAATTGCAAGATATAGGCGGATGGGCTAATCGTGCCGTAACTGATTACTTTGAACAGTATGCAAGATATGTATATTCACAATTAGGTGACATTGTTCCAATGTGGATAACATTTAACGAGCCTTATTGTACAGCATTCGTTGGGAACTGGGTTGGAAGGCATGCTCCTGGATTGAAAGACTATGAAACAGCTGTGCTGGTATCTCATCATTTGCTACTAGCTCATGGAAAGGCAGTAAAAACTTATAGAGAGATGGGGTTCGATGGCGAAATAGGTATTACCTTGAATATGAACTATCCATATCCCAAGACAGATTCACCTGAAAACATTAAAGCTGCCGAGCTGTCACATGCAGTCTTGAACAGATGGTTTGCAGACCCTGTTTTCAAAGGATCTTATCCGCAGGAAGTTATTGATTGCTATAAGAGTAAAGGTGTATTGCCTGAGATTACACCTGAGGATTTAGAAATCATCAGTGCACCTGTGGACTTTTTGGGACTGAATAATTATTTTAGCATGCTTATTAGCAGTGACAGCAATGCTTGGCCTGTTGAAGTCAAGGAAGAGTTTTTCGGAAAAGATTTTACCGAGATGGGATGGGGCATGAACCCTGAGGGTCTACACGATTTGTTGCTTAGGCTTCATAAGGATTATAAGGGAGTTAAAATATATATTACAGAAAATGGTGCTGCATTTAGAGATATGGTCAGTAGGAATGGAGAGGTTGAAGACACTAATAGGGTGGAGTATTTGACCAGATACTTAACTGAAGCTCATCGTGCTATTGGAGAAGGCGTTAATCTTCAAGGATATTTTCTATGGTCTCTGATGGATAATTTTGAATGGGCGTATGGCTATTCAAAGAGATTTGGAATTGTTCATGTTGATTATGAGACCCAAAAGAGAACCATTAAGAAGAGTGGTTACTGGTATAAGAAGGTTATTGAGAGCAATGGATTTGATATTGAATAATTGAATAAGTGAGTAAAAAAAAATATTGACGTAAAAGTAGCAGTGTGTTACCATTTACTCAAGAAATTTACTTAGTTCGTAGTTGAAGTGAGTTTACTACAAAGTTCCATGCCCGAATCATGGATTTTAGTTTGGTTTTTATATAGGATAAGGATGCATATCTTTATCGTGTCTAAGGTATTAGCTTTTAACATCTTATTTTCTGAGCAGAAGTAAGATGTTAGGGGTTAGTACCTTTTTGCATTTATAAAAGTTATGAAATAAGGGAGGTTATCTTAATTGAATGAGAAATATCAAATTAATGGAGATAAGTTAATTTCAGGCAACCATGAGATTCCAATAATTTGGGAAGGCGATGTTGTCGTGATTGGAGGCGGTGTAGCTGGTGTGACTGCGGCTGCCGCAAGCTCCAGGAGAAGAGTTAAAACAATAGTTATTGAAAAAAGCGCATTTATGGGCGGAATGGTTTCGTATGCAGCCGGATTATCGATTGGCGGTGCATTCCCAGGTTATGTATCGATTGGAGGTATGATGGATGAATTATTGGCAAAACTTAGGTTTGCAGGATTGGATTCGGCTGAGATGGTTGATGTGGAAGGCTTTGGAGTAAATTATTTCCCTGAATCAGAATACTTTAAGTTTCTAACAGAGGATATTTTAATTAAATCTGGATGCGAGATACTTATGCATTCTCTTGTTGTTGATGTAATTATGGAGAAACAAATCATAAAGGGCGTGATTGTAGAAAATGCGGCTGGAAAAGGTGCACTTCTGGCAGAGGCCGTTGTTGACTGCACAGGGGATGCACAAATTGCATTAAAAGCTGGTGCAAGTTTTGAAGCAGCTAAAACTAATGAGATACCGCTTATATATACCTATATTATCGGAAACGTAGATATTAAAAGGGTGGAAGCACATTTACAGCGTGATTGCTATTTCAAAGATGCCATATTAAAAGCAAAAAGTGAGTATTTAGAATTAAGCAATGAAGATAAGCTGTGGGATTTAGTAAATGGACTACGTGAAGGGACATTCTTTGCAAATACTATTAGGGTTAAAAAGTGTGGCTGCAATGATGTGAAAAGTATAACAAGAGCTGAAATGGAAGCTCATAAAAAGTTGTTTATACATATTGAGTTCTTCCGTAAATATGTTGAGGGTATGGAGAACTGCTACTTATTGAGATGTTCAAATCATGTTTCTGAGCTTGATCCTAGAAGAATAATTGGAGAAGAGACATTAACTTTTGAGGACTGCAAAAACCTGAGGAAGTTTGATAATGGAATACTGAGATCCTCGGGACCATCCTGTGAGTTGACCTTAGGTTCATCGAATCTGGATCGAATTCGTGTTCTAACAGAACAAAATGACTGGTTTGAAGTTCCATATGGAGCACTTGTTCCTAAGAATGTAGATAATCTTATTGTTGCAGGAAAGTCGATTTCCGTTGATGCGGGGGCACAATCTACTCTTGGAATGGCGCAAATGATGGTGCTTGGACAGGCGGCAGGTATTGCAGGCTCAATTGTGTCAAACGGAACAAAAGCTCGGGAAGTTGATGGACGAATGATTCGTAGCTTACTAGATGAGCTTGGCTGTGATATAGATGGAGATAAAACACGTCAGTACAAGGGAGACAAACATATGACACTCAAGGGACACAACAGCATTAATTAGTAATATTGATATTTTTTTATTAAAGGAGATTTCCAATGAAGGAAATTAAATATATAACTGAGCCTGCCCGGGATATTCCTATATTTGCAAAAGTAGATGTTCTGGTGGTAGGTGGTGGACCTGCAGGTTTATCGGCTGCAATTGCAACTGCAAGAATGGGAATGGAAACGATGCTTGTGGAAAGGTACGGCTGCTTTGGGGGAAATATTACAGTTTGTGCAGTAGAGCCTCCATCATGGTATAGAATGCCTAAGACAGTTGAGTCTAAAACAGTTTTATCTGAAATTGAGAGTAGAGCGGTACAACAGGGAATTTCGCAGCCGTGCATGCATAACCCACCAGGATTGGGCATGTCACATGATGCAGATCGGTTCAAGGTTGTATGTGACGAAATGGTTGAGGAAAATAAAGTTGAACCATTATTGCATTGTATGGGTGTCTATCCAATTATGGAAGGCAATGAAATCAAAGGTATTTATACAGAAAGTAAATCAGGAAGAATGGCAATATTGGCTAAAAGGGTTATTGACTGCACAGGTGATGGGGACATTGCTTGTTATTCAGGAGTCCCTTATGACAAGGGCGATCCATATGACGGACGAATGATGGGTACAACGCTTGTATTCGGAGCAAGTGGAATAGACGTAAGTGCATTCAATCAGTATGTCAGCAACTTTTCAGAAACGGTTAATAATCCGTTTACTCTGGAAGGGCTTTGGATGCCGTTCAAAGAAGCAATAGATTGTGGTGAAATGCCAGGAAACAAGCGCTTTGACATTAAGTACAACCAATTGACGGCTGCAGGTGAAGCAACTGCAATTAATGGGGTCAGTTGGTGGGATGGCAAATTTGATGCTACAAATGTTAAACATTTGACCTTTGCAGAAATGTACCTTAGAAAAAGAGTTTTATATATATTGGATATTTTGAAAAAGCATCAGAAGGGCTTTGAAAATGCAAAGCTACGTACTTTTGCTATGCAGATAGGAGTACGTGAAACGAGAAGAATCAAGGGAGAGTATACAATCTCTAGATTTGATACTATCCATCAGGCAAAATTCAGTGATTCCATAGGGGTATTTCCTGTACATTCTGATGGTCTGGGGACAATAATAGTACCTGATACAGATGCTTATTTTGAGGTGCCATACGGTATCACAGTTCCAAAGGTAGTAGAGAACTTATTGGTTGCTGGAAGATGTATTTCGGGAACACGTGCAGCTGTTGCAACAACAAGGGAAATGAACTTCTGTTCAATTACAGGACAGGGAACAGGAATTGCAGCTGCAATTTCAATACGAGACAAAGTAGCTCCTAGATTCGTTGATATAGACAAGGTACAAACAGCACTCAAGAAACAGGATATCCGTATTCATTAGTAATTAGCAATTCAAAGTTCGAGAGGAGTTTTAAATATGACTGAATCTATTCCCAAAAAAATGAAAGCATTGGTAGCGTATAAACCCGGAGATTATCAGTTGGTTGAGATGGATGTACCTACACCGGGTGAGGGTGAAATATTGATAAAGGTTGAAGCATGTGGAATTTGCGCAGGAGATTTAAAGGCATTTCACGGGGCACCAAGCTTTTGGGGTGGAGAGGGCAATCCTCCATATATAAAAGCACCAATGGTACCCGGACATGAATTTATAGGTTTCGTTGTTGCATTGGGGGAAAACGTAAGAGGCAACTTTAGCATAGGTGACCGTGCTGTTTCGGAACAAATTGTTCCATGTAATGAATGTAAATTCTGTAGGACAGGAAGATATTGGATGTGCCAAAAGCATGATGTCTATGGGTTCCAAAACAATGTAAATGGCGGCATGACAGAATATATGATTCTACCAAAGGAATCACTTAATTATAAGGTTTCAAAAGACATTCCAATGGAAAAAGCCGTTTTAATTGAACCATATTCATGTTCGAAACACTGTGTGGATAGAGCAAATATATGCAATGATGATGTGGTGGTTCTTTCAGGAGCAGGTACTTTGGGATTGGGAATGATAGGGGCTATAAAGCAGAGAAATCCTAAGGCTCTTGTTGTACTTGACATGAAGGATGACAGACTGGCTATAGCAAAAAAGTTTGGCGCAGATTTCGTTATGAATCCTTCAAAGGAAGATGTCATCAGTAAAATAAATGATATGACCGAAAGCTATGGCTGTGACGTGTATATTGAAGCTACAGGTCACCCTAAAAGTGTTCACCAGGGCCTCCAGGCAATTCGTAAGATGGGAACATTTGTTGAGTTCAGCGTATTTAATGAGCTAACAACAGTTGACTGGAGTATTATAAGCGACAGAAAAGAACTGAATATTTTTGGAGCACACTTAAGTCCTTACTGTTATGAAACAGTTATTGGGTGGATTGACAGCGGCAAGCTTCCTACCGAGGGGGTAGTAACTCACAAGTTCCCGTTAACTCAGTGGAAGGATGCTTTCTCTGTTGCAGAAAAAGGTGAAGGCTCACTTAAAGTTGTACTGATTCCATAATAAGAAAGGTTTGATAGATGTATGAAGATTGCAATAGGTTGTGATGAAGCAGGGTTTTATTTGAAAGAAATAATAAAGGAATTTTTGAAGGGTAAGAAAATTGAAGTTGCCGATTTTGGTGTACATGATATACAGCCTGTATTTTATCCTGACATAGCTGTAGAAGTAGCTCAAAGCGTTGCTAAAGGTCATAATGAACGGGGGATTTTAATCTGTGGTACAGGCATAGGAATGGCTATAGTTGCGAATAAGGTTCCAGGTATAAGAGCGGCGGTATGTCATGATTGTTATTCTGCCGAGAGGGCTAGAAAGAGTAATGATGCTCAAATCCTTACTATGGGTGCACGTATTATAGGGGAGGAGCTTGCCAAGAGTCTGATTGATATTTGGCTTGCATCAGAATTCCAAGGTGGAGGCTCCACAAGTAAGGTAAACAAAATCACTGAATATGAACAAAAGTTTTTGCATGAACAAGATTAAGTGTGAACAAGCCTAAGTATATTCATGCTAAGGCTTGTATTAAAGAAAGGAGTTTTACATATGCAAAGAATTATAAACGATCCTAATTTGGTAGTTGAAGGTATGCTTGAGGGATTTATAAAGACGCATTCAGATATATTAAAGAAAACATCAAATCCAAAAGTTATAAAATATATAAATGCACCTGTGCCGGAAAAGGTAGGCATTGTTACTGGAGGAGGCTCAGGCCATAAGCCCGCATTTGTAGGCTATGTGGGTAAAAATATGGTTGATGTGGTTGCAGTTGGTGAAATATTTTCTTCACCAACCGCCATGGCTTTTTACAATGCCTTTCAGGAAGCTGATGCAGGAAAAGG
Organism: Ruminiclostridium sp.; assembly: GCA_036507975.1. GTDB lineage: Bacteria > Bacillota > Clostridia > Acetivibrionales > DSM-1351 > Ruminiclostridium. The sequence goes on along the minus strand of DATCID010000144.1, from coordinate 57,738 downwards.
CGTAGCATGTCTGTATGGAAACTATGCCGGAGACAATATGAATGTCAAAATGGCAGTTGAGCTTGCAGACGACGACGGAATAGTGGTTAAAACTGTTGTTGCCAATGATGACGTAGCTTCTGCACCAAAAGCGGAGAGACAAAAAAGGCGTGGTGTTGCAGGAGAAATTTTTATGTGGAAGGCTGGAGGAGCCAGGGCAGCTCAAGGCGGAAGCCTTGAAGAGGTTATAGCTGCTGCTCAAAAAGCAATTGATAATACACGCAGTATAGGAATTGGATTGACGTCGTGCACCATTCCTGCAGTTGGTAAGCCCAACTTCAAAATAGAAGAAGGAACAATGGAAGTTGGTATCGGACATCATGGAGAGCCTGGTATAAAGATTTGCAATCTAACATCAGCCTGCGAAATGGCACAGATGATGTTGGATGTGGTTTTGCCAGACTATCCTTTTGTTGAAGGCGACGAGGTGGTTTCATTAGTTTCTGGATTGGGTGCGACTCCTGTTATGGAGCTATATATTTTGTATAACGAAATTGAAAAAACCCTTACTGATCTGGGTATTAAGGTTTATAAATCATATGTGGGCAACTACTTTACCTCATTGGAAATGATGGGTGCAACGTTGTCTCTTATGAAGGTTGATGATGAACTTAAGGGCTTAATTGATGAAGAGGCAAACACAATGGGCTTTAAGCAGTTTGCCAAATAACTATAGTATATCCGAATTTTGAAGGGAGTTGAAATCACTTGGAATATTTTTTAAGTAGCAAGGGCGGTTATATAGTACATAGCTGTATAAAGGTGATACAGAACAACAAGAATTATCTCAGTGAAGTAGATGGAGCAATTGGTGATGGAGACCATGGAATCAACATGAATAAGGGTTTCACTATTTGCCAGGAAAGATTGACCGGTGGAGATCAGGACTTATCATCAGCTCTGAAAACTTTGGGTAGGGTTTTACTGATGGAAATAGGGGGTTCAATGGGACCTTTGTACGGGACATTCTTTATTGAGATGTCTAAGGTTTGTGCTTGCAAAGAGAATATAGACATAATAATTTTTGCAAATATGCTAGGAAAAGCTACCGATGGAGTCAGTAAAATCGGGAGTGCAAAGGTAGGGGATAAGACACTAATGGATACTTTGGTACCTGCGCTCGAAGCATATAATCAGGCAATAGAAAATAATTTAACTTTTGAGCGGGCTTTGACCGAAATGAAAGCAGCTGCAGAAATTGGTAAGGAATCTACAAGGGACATGGTTGCCATGGTAGGCAGAGCTAGCAGACTTGGTGAACGGTCAAGAGGGTTTTTGGATGCTGGAGCTGTATCATGTAATTTAATTTTGAGCAGTATTGCAGATGCTATCGTCCACATATTAAATAAATAGCTCATTTATGTAGCGGAATAATAGGTTGTTTGTTTGCTAATATTATAGCTGGCATTTTGAAACGATGGGATCTCTGTTTCCTCTAAATTATGAAATGACATCAGAGGTTTCTTTCGTGTTCAATAATAACAAATGATTAAATACTACTTGTCGAAATATCTGATAATATAGTATTTGAAAGAGGAATAATGCAATTGGTGAGGAGGGTTTAAATGTTTAAGATTATGATAGTTGACGATGAAATGCTTGCTCTTGAGTATCTTAGCAATATTGTAGAGTTTGAACAATTCGGATTTAAGATTGTTTGTAAAGCAAGGAGCGGTAAGGAAGGTGTTCAAAAATACAAGGAATTTGAACCTGATTTAGTAATTGCAGATATTGTTATGCCCGAGATGAATGGCCTTGATATGGCAGATGACATTTTAAGTATCAATCCAAATTGTCTTATTATTCTTTTGACTTCCTATAATGAATTCCAATATGCACAGAAAGCAATAAAACTAGAAGTCAAATCGTATATCCTCAAGCATGAGATGAGTGAAGAAAACTTGTCCAAGGAATTAGTACGTATACACAACATACTGGAAAGTAGAATCCAGGAAATTGCGCCTCTGAGATGGGAAGAATTTGAAAAGCTATTTAAGCTTGAAGATGTTAAAAATATCGGACTAAGTGGATATAGTTTTAACTGTTTACTAGGTAAATATAAGATACCGTTCAGAAATAACAGTACCTACATCTTCAATTTGGATTTTGATATTGAGTTGGAATCAAAACTATTTAAAAATAATTTTTTTAGTTTTAAGAATCTACTTGAGTCCTTTTATATTCAGGATAAAGCAAACTGCGAGCTGTTGATGTTTAAAGATAATAAAGCTGTGCTTTTATATTCTATGACTGAAGTTGTCAGCCATAGAAGAAAGGAAGGCATGCTGCTTAGTTCCTGCTCTGGAATTCAAAATTATGTGAAGGATCAGTACAGCACAAACGTATATATTGGTGTTAGCAGGGTGCTTACTGAATATGAAGATCTGAGGACTGCTTACTATGAAACATTTGATGCTCTCAAAAACAAATTCTTTAAAAAGAGAAATACTCTATTCTTTTGTGGGCGGCTAAGCATTGCAGAAGGCGATTGCGTCGCAGAGAGGGATAATTTATTAAATTCTTTTAGAAATGCCCTGGATACATGGAACTATCAAGTGGCCTTGAACAGTCTGAGAGAGTTGCTGCTAGAGGTTCATGTAAATATGTCCAAAATGAAGTTGTATAATATGGATATAGACATAATAGCAGGCTTATTATATAAACTCGTGAATGTAAACGTGAATAGATGCTATAAGATGATTGAGAAATGCTCATATATAGAAGATGTGTACTGTGTGTTTGTGGAAATGCTAGATGAAATATATTTGAGCAGAAGTAATAAATATTCTCCTAGAATGATATCAGTTTTAAAGTATATAAACCAAGACCTATCAAAAAATCTTTCGCTAAATGATATTGCAGATTATGTTGGAATTAATGATGTATATCTATGTCAGATTTTTAAAAAGGAAGTTGGAGTAAATTATAAAACATACCTAAATGAAAAAAAAATTACTAAAGCAGAAGAACTGCTAAAAACGCAAAAGTATAAGATTTATGAAATTGCAGACATGCTTGGATTTCAAACTGTGCAGCATTTTTGTAATACCTTTAGAAAGATCACAGGTCGAACCCCAAGTCAGTACAGGAATTAGTTGATTAACAAATAAAATGGGGGAGTTGAAATGTTTAACAAAATTGCTCAAAGGTTTCCTGTCATAAATATAAAGATTCTAATGATTGTTATAGCCGCTGTGCTGACCTCAGTATGTGTGTGTAGTGGAACAATATATTACTATATAAGTCGGGTTTTAGAGGTACAGGAAATTAATAAAAATTCTTATACCATGAACAAGATTTCTGAAAATGTCAGTACGTATATTCGTGATATAGAGGATTATACAACGGTGATGACAATGGATGATACATTTCAAAAAATGCTTAGAAATAAGAACTCTCTGAAGGGCATTAAATATTATGCTAATATCAGGGATCTGCAACAACTATTAAAATATTACTCCGGACTACGCCCAAATACAATTATAGACATGTATATAGTTCAGAATGATAACACGATAATTGGTGATGAAGAAGAACCCTATAGTGTTGAGGATCAGTGGTATCAGAATTTTTTAAAAACAAAGGATCAGAAAGGGTTCTCAACAGAAATCCAAAGAGTAATATATAGGTCTACTCCACAACTTGGGAGAGAGATTCATTATGTAATTGATTTAATTAATAAAGACAATGTAAACATAAAATTTGGAAGGCTGATACTCAAATTAAATTTTGACTCCTTTCTCTCTGTTACAATGCTGCAAAGTGATCAATACCCGTCTTTGATGCTTCTGGATAAGAACAACAAAATAATTACTACAAGCATAACTGATACGGCCGAAGTTGAAGCAGCATATAAACAATGTATTGCACTAAACAGCGAAGTCGACGGGACTTTAAAAGATGATAACTATTATTTTATTCGCAAAATTTCTGAGCAGAATTGGACGTTATATGGGGTTTTGCCAAAATCTGAAATTGCTCGTGCATTAAGCAAAATTAATGAGGTTTTTTTATATATAATTTTGGGCTGCATTTTAATGACAATACTTGTATTTTTACCTATTATTTATAGAATAACTAATCCACTGCACATAATGATCAACGGCATGAAAAGGGTATCGGCAGGAAAGCTTGATACCAGAATAGAGATTAACACCAAGGATGAATTAACCGAGATGGCAAATGTATTTAATAAAATAGTTAGTAATGTGCAAATTAACATATCAGAATCAATACAGCAGCAAAAGAGCGAAAATGATTTGAGAATGAAGCTGTTTATGGCTCAGATAAATCCGCACTTTATTTGTAATACTTTAAATACTATTATTTATCTAGCACAAAGTATTAAGGCAAAAAACATAGTTGAGGTAACAAAGGCATTTATTAGTATACTGCAGGTTACAATTAATCTAGATCAAAATACCATAACTACAGTACAAGATGAGATGAAATATATTGATGATTATATGCTAATTAACAGGTATAGATATAGTGATATGGCTTCTCTGATATGGGAAGTTGAGGAGAATTTACTAAATCAAAGTATTAATAGAATGTTATTTTATCCATTAATTGAAAACAGTTTGCTGCATGGCATATTCCCGACCAAAAGAACAGGCTGCATCACAGTATCTATTATACGTCAGGGCATATACTCGCTGATATCAATAAAGGACGATGGACAAGGAATGTCAGTTCAGAAGCTTGAAGAGGTCAAAGAGCGTATTAATAGGGAGACTCTGGTTGATAGAGTAAGTATTGGTCTACAAAATGTTAATAGGAGACTGATAATCACATATGGTAAAGAATGTGGTCTAAAAATTCAAAGCCAAGAGGGGATAGGCACAACAATATCCTTTATGATTCGGTTGTATAACTAGTATATGGTTGTCAAAAAACTAAAATATTATAATAATTACTAATTTGCATTGTATTTTAGTCCTTTGGTGAATGATAAACTTTTATTGTAGTCAAGACAGATATGTGGATAGCCTAATTACAGCGAATGTAATCAAACCAAAATGCTAATAATATTTGAGGAGGTAGGATAGGAGACTATAATTGAAAAATGAATATGCTTTAATTGCTCAATTAAAGCTACAAAAACAGTTAAAAATCTAATACCGGGAACACAAGCCAACAACAAAAAAAGATTCGGGATTATTCGGTTAGTAAATTTCAAAGCATTGTAATTTTGATTACACACATCTGTAGCTGTTTAGATTTACATAAGTATTTATAGAATCGCAGTTTCATTTCGTTCATATCAAGCCTAAAAAGTAAAAAACAGGAGGAATATTATGACTTTAAAATCGAATTTTAAAAAAATTGCGAGTATTATCCTAGTTATTGCTTGCTTAGTTTCATTTGTAGCATGTGGGTCTAATTCAGCAACAAATACTTCTGACTCATCAACTGTAGCAGGAACAACAAGCGCAGGTAGTAGTAACACTACAATAAGTGGTGAAAAAACTGTAATCAGCATGTGGGGTTGGGAAACCTACGAACAACAAAAAGAGGAGTTCGATAAATTTTCCGAGCTTAATCCTAACTTGAAGGTAGAAATGACAATTATTAAGCAGTCTGATATGCCTGTACGTGTTCAAACTGCCTTGGCTTCAGGGACACAGATGCCGGATATCGCTTGGCTAGAAATGTCAGTTCGTGGTAAACTTCTTTCGTTAGATTGTTGGGATGATCTAACTAAGACTCCATATAACATAGATACTTCTTTACTGGTTCCATCAATGCTTCCATTAGCAACAAACGAAAAAGGTGAATTTGTTGGTCTTGATGACGGACCGTCTATGGCAGGTATCGCCTTCAAGAGAGATCTTGCAAAACAGTACCTTGGATCAGATGATCCAGTAGAAGTTCAAAAAATGTTCCCAACCTGGGATGCATTTATTCAAAAAGGTAAAGAAGTCAAAGAAAAGAGTGGTGGAAAGATTTTTATGCTACCTAGCCTTGGCGATATACTAGTAATGGCAAGAGGTCAGAACAATATACCTTATGCAGTGGGTGATACCTTAAATTTAAAAGAATCACTTGGCCCTGCATTCCAACTTTGTATTGATATGAAAACCGCTGGTATAGTTGATACTATTGCAATGGATTCGCCTGCATACAATGCAAGTATTGCAGAAAAGAATCATATGTTCTTGCCAGCTCCATACTGGGGACCACGTTGGATCATTGATTTGAATGACCCAGATAACAAGAATATGTGGGGCTTAATGGTACCTCCAGGAGGTGGATATCCTTATGGTGGAACTTCTTGGTCAATTCCAAAGACTGCACTACATAAGGAAGAAGCTATTAAATTGTTGAAGTGGTTGTATTTAACTGAAGAGGGTGGAGCAATAAGAAGAGATTCTTACGGTTATACTATTCCTCTAAAGAGCCTTTATGAAGCAGATTCAAAATTCTATACAGGTTCGAATCCTCACTTTGCAGGACAAGATACATTAAATTACTTCACTTCAGTTATAGCAAAAAGTGTTGCTCCTTCAAGACAAGTATATAAATACGACTCTGAAATTGATAATTCTACCTCGCTTGCAATAACTGCTCTTGCCGCTAGTAAAAAGGCAATGACAGCTGATGAGCTTGTTAAGATTGTTGAAGACGATGTAATTCAGAAGGTTCCAACATTAAAAGTTAAGTAAAATAAATTAATTTAATATAAGTTTATCCTGCGTTAGGTATCTTACATGTGTAAGAAAATCTTTCGCAGGATAAAAATAGAAAAGTAACAAATCAAAATAAGTATATTAAAATAAGGTGGGCTTACTGTGAAGCATAAATATGCTCCGTATTTATTAATTGCACCGTTTTTTATCATATATTCTGTATTCCAACTATTCCCAATTCTATTCTCTTTTGTGGTAAGCTTTACAAACTGGACCGTAGTTGGATCTCGTGATTTCGTGGGTCTTGCAAACTATTCAAGATTGATTTCCGATCACTTATTTTTTAAATCGGTAGGAAACACTTTACTTGTTATGGTGATAGCTATACCTTTAGAGGTAATCATGGGCTTGTTTATGGCGGTGTTCTTAAAGGATTTTGCAAATAGAAGTCGTTCGACATTACAGCTAATTAACTTCCTTCCATATATTACTACACCTGTTGCAATGGGTATGTTGTTTCAATTAATGTTTGATTATAATAATGGAACAGTTAACCAGATATTAAGTGCGATAGGAATTATCGATCAGCCTATTTACTGGCTTGGAAACACACTTACTGCACGTACAGTAGTTGTACTGCTTATTTTCTGGAGAACGTATGGATATATGATGGTAATGTTTTTAACTGGTTTATCAACCATTCCAAATGAACTTTATGAAGCGGCCAAAGTTGATGGCGCATCATGGTTTACATCCTTTACAAAGATAACTGTACCACTATTAAGGCCAATTATGACTTTTGTAGTTACAATGAGTATTATTGGTGGGTGGAAGCTATTTGATGAAGCAAGACTTCTTTTCTCGGGTGGCTCACTTCCAAGCGAGGGACCTAATAATTCAATATTGACTATAGTTATGAACTACTACAATACTTCCTTCAGCCGATTTGAATTTGGTTATGGTTCAGCAATGGGATATGGATTATTTGCAATAATTTTTGCATTCTCATTGATTTCAATGAAAATTATGAATAGAGGTGAGGAAAGCTAATGGATTCAAAAGGATTCAGATTAAATAGAGCTATCATATATATATTTCTTTTAGCAATGTCAGTTGTGTCGATTTTCCCTTTCTATATCATGGTTATTATGAGTACACATTTGAATGAAGAGTTATTTACAGGTATTAAATTGTTGCCCGGAAATTATTTGTTGCAGAATTTTCACACAATATTGAGTACTAATTTTTTACTATATTATAAAAACAGCATCATAGTTACTTTATCATCAACAATCGGAATAGTAGTTATTAGTACTATAACTGGATTTGCGTTTGCAAAAATGAGATTTAAGGGAAGAAGTGTGCTCTTTTATTTTATTCTGGGTACCATTATGGTGCCGTCACAGGTCGGACTGGTTGGCTTTATTATTGAGATGAAATGGTTTGGAATAAACAATACTTTCATACCTTTGATTGTACCTGCTATGGCAAGTGCTTTTGGAGTTTTCTGGATGAAACAGTACATATCCTCCTCAGTACCTGATGAGTTGCTGGAAGCGGCGAATATGGATGGCTGTGGAGTAATGCGTACATTGATAAGTGTGGTGGTTCCTGTAATTAAGCCTGCGCTTATAACACTATTCCTGCTCTTTTTCTTATGGATGTGGAATGATTATCTTACACCACTGGTTATATTAAATGATCAGAAGCTATATACCATACCTCTTAGTATAAGTATTATCGGACAACTTCATCGTACTGACTATGCAGCAAGGATACTGTGTCTGACATTGGCAACAATACCTATTCTGACTTTATTCGCATCAGGTTCCAAATACTTAATTAAAGGTATGATTTCAGGAAGCATTAAAGGCTAAACTAAAAACAAATGTAATATACGAGGAGAAATACGCATGAAAACATGTGTGGCTTTACTAAACGATTGGTGGCTGCGTCAAGCTAGTCCCTCAGATTTTGTTGATAGCGAACTATCTATAGATAGAATTTCTAATGAAAATTTAAATGATAAGTTTGGCTGGTATTATTCTAATGAAGCACTTTCGGTACACGAAATATTATTGGAGTGCGGTGTTCTTGATGAAGAGATACGACTAGGCAAATGCAATTCCTGTGTTTGGGTAGCTGAAAATGATTGGATTTACTGCAAAGCTTTTAATGATCTTAGTAATCAGAAGGGGTCAGTAAACCTTGTTTTCAAGGGATTAGATACCATTGTAGATGTTTATCTAAATGGTAGCCATATTGGCTTCAATAGCAATATGTTCTTGCCACTTAAGATTAATATCACGGACTATATATGTGAAAGCAATAGGCTGGTATTACACTTCCATTCACCGTATAAGGTAATGGATGGCATAGTTATTCCAGAAGGACTTCAAGGATATATAAAACCAAAGCAAATGATAAGAAAGGCACATCTTGATTATGAAGCTTATCTTGGGGTTACTCCTTACTTGACGCCTATCGGAATATTTGATGATGTTTACCTTGAATATTGGGACAAAGCTATTTTAGCAGATGTAGATATATCTGCAAGATTCTCACTTCATTATGAAGACGCATTTATATCTGTAAAGATTAAAGTAAAGCAGATTGAGAATACTTGTATTTGCAAAATTTCTATTTACAATAATGAAAATAAAATTGTTGCTTATTCTGGAAATCTGTATTTTGTTGGAGATGTTTTAGAGTCAAAAGAGCTGAATATTTCTAATCCTGAATTGTGGTGGCCCAAGAATTACGGTAGCCAGCCGTTATATCAAATAAAGGTTGAACTATTTGAAGAAAATCTATTAATTGATAGCTGTTCAAAAAATATTGGCCTTCGAAAAATTGAACAGATTGGGGATATGAGGTTTAAGGTAAATGGTACTGAGATAAAAATGTGGGGATCTAACTTTGTTCCTCCATATTGCATCAGCCATCGCTGGTTATCAGAGCGTAGCATCCTGACCTTGGAGCTAGCTAAAAATGCAAACATGAATATGCTAAGAATATGGGGCGAAGGGGTTCCGTATTCTGATGAGTTATATGATTATTGTGATAAAGAGGGGATTTTGCTATGGCAGGACTTCTTTGTATGGTATGGATTTTCGCCTGATGATGAAGCGTCAAGAGAAAACTATAAAGCAGAATGTGCATATATGATCAGAAGATTGAAACATCATCCCAGTCTATTATTGTGGTGTGGAGGAAATGAATCCTATATGTATATCTGTAGCAAACAAGCTCGTGGAAAACAGTTTGGTTATGCTGTCTATGAGCATGACATAGCTAACCTGTGCAAAGAATTGGATGGCGAGCGATGCTATATTGTTAATAGTCCTTATGGAGGAAATTACCCAAATGATGCCCTGGGTGGAGATACTCATTATTATAACGGAGCAGATTATAATGCAGGAATAGAGTATCCTGTTTTTGTTACGGAAAACTGTTATACTACTGCACTATCAAAGAAGAGTATGCTCCGTTTCATGACTGAGCAAGAAATTTTTCCTGATAATTTTACAGATGTGCTTTATCCTAATATGGATAACCCATACTTTAAGCTCACAAAGGATCGTGTAAGCTTTCGTTATTGGAGAAATCTTCCAGTGCCAGAAACATGGAGACCCCATATGGACGAATATGCACATTGTGAATTTTGGGGAATTGATAATTTCTATAATGCAAATAGTGTAGATTCGATTTTGCATAAATACTCTGCATGTGCTGCTGAATATTATAAAACTGTGATTGAGAAGCAACGCTGTGGCTATCCTTCATATGATCATATCCATACCAGACGAACACAGGGGCATCTATCTTGGAAGCTTAATGATGCATTTCCATCAATTAATTTTACACTAATAGATGCTTTTATGGAGCCGACTGCAGCATATTTTTCAATAAAAAGAGCATATCAGCCTGTAATACTGTCCATTGAAATAAGTGATCACATTAACATATGGGGTGTAAATGACACAAACGAAGATGTTAGTGGAATTCTTAATTTTAGACTTTTTAGCAGGTTTGAAAACGAAGTTGTAAAAGATTTCAGCGTTCCTGTTTTTATATATGGTGGTAAATCTAAGGTCTTTACTACTCTAAATCAATTAGGTAGTGTCAGCAGAGAATGTGTAATGCATGCAGAATTAATTGCAGGTAATGGAAAAGTTATTGCAGGCAATATACAGGTATTTGAGCATGAACGTGATATTTCATTTCCTGATGCTAAATTGTGTCTGGAAATGGTAGATGGAGATTTGGTAATCACAACTGATAAATATGCTCATTATGTGGAGCTTTGCGGAAATGATAATGAGGATGAGTTTGGTTGGTATTTCGATGATAATTATTTTGATTTGCTGCCGTTTGAAACAAAGGTTATTAAAGTTTCGGGTAAGCATACAAACGGTACAATAACAGCAAAGCCATATTTTTCTTCATTGCCAACAACGCTAAACTATACCTTATAGACAGCAGAAGTAAAAGTAAAAATAAGTACAAATTATAGAAGATGGATAGCAGCAAATAGTGAAGACATTTATGCCGACAGCACTTGACTATAAAGCATATAAGCTAAATAAAGAAACTCAGGGGGAATTAAATAATGGAGTATTGTTATTTAGGACGTACAGGAATGAGAGTAAGCAGACTTTGTCTTGGAACAGGCAATTTTGGCAGTGGACTTAACAGCGGTGGCAACTGGGGTTGTGTTGATGAAAAAGAAGCTTATAAAATAATGGATGCCGCACTTGACGCTGGGATAAATTTTTTTGATACAGCTAATGCATATGGCGAGATCGGCGAAGGTGCATATACCGGATTGACAGAGGAAATAGTGGGCAGATGGTTTGCCAAAGGTGACGGAAGACGTCAAAAAGTGGTATTGGGAACAAAGGTTGAGCGTGAAATGACCAATGACCCATATGACGGGCCGAATAAACCTAGAAATCTTTCGCTCTACAAAATACGCCGCCATTTTGAGGGCTCACTTCGCAGATTACAAACAGATCATATTGAGTTGTATCAGATGCATCATGTAGATCGTCATACATCTTGGGAAGAGATGTGGGAGGCATTTGAAGGACTAGTCAAATGTGGAAAAGTAGATTATATTGGTTCCAGCAATTTTGCTGCTTGGGATATGATGAAAGCTCAGGAAGCTGCTAGAAAAAGAAACTTTATGGGTCTTGTTAATGAACAACACAGATACAATCTTTTATGCAGGACAGCAGAGCTTGAAGTTTTACCTGCTGCACTTGATCAAGGGATAGGTATTACCTTATGGAGCCCACTTGTAAGAGGTCTTCTTGGTTTGAATATGTTTGAACTTGATAAACATCCGTTATCAGATGAAGTACGTAATGTAATGGAAAAATATAGACCTCAATTAACTGCATTCTCAGAGCTGTGCCATGACTTAGGAGAAGAGGAAGCAAACGTTGCTTTGGCATGGGAGCTCGCGAATCCTGCAATAATAGCACCAGTCATAGGCCCAGGTAGTCTGAGAGATTTAGAGCATATGATTAGGGCGGCAGAAATTAAGCTAGATGAATTCACAATGAAACGCTTGGATGAAATATTCCCTGGACCAGGTGGTGATGCACCTGAGGCATACTCGGGTTGGGGAGAGCTATTGAAAAAGTAAAGACATTGAATAGGAGCATTTTATGTTTAAAATTATAAAATTTTCGGATAAGCTTGAAGAACTGATATCTCAGAATGCGCAGTTAGAAAAACTTACCACTGGTTATGTATGGTCAGAGGGTCCAATCTGGGATGAAAGTACAAAGTCTTTATATTACACCGACTTTTCTCAAAATGAAATATACCGTTGGACTGAGAAGGATGGTGTTAAGGTACACCGAAAGAATAGTGCATCAGCTTGTGGACTTGCATTTGACAAGGAGAATAGAATTCTGTGTGCAGAGTCAATTACAAGAAGTGTAACCAGGATTGAAAAGGATGGCTCAATTACTACTGTGGCATCTCATTATAACGGAAAAAGGCTTAATAGTCCAAATGATATCATTGTAAAGTCAGATGGGACCATTTATTTCACTGACCCCCACAGCAAAGATACCGGGAATATCAAAGAGCTTGATGTTAATGGTGTTTATAAGCTGTCAAAGGCTGGAAATCTAACATTACTGGCTCAACTTAATAGACCCAATGGCTTAGCGTTTTCACCAGATGAAAAAAAGCTTTATGTAGATGATACAAATCTTCAGCTTATTCAGGTTTATGATATCAAATATGATGGCACTTTAGAGAATTCTCGTTTATTTGCCAAGATTGACACTTCTTTCGGACATGGTGCAGCTGATGGGCTGAAGCTAGATTGCTTGGGTAATGTGTATGTAACAGGCCCAGGTGGAATATCTATTTTTTCGCCTGAAGGGGAGCTGCTGGGACTTCTTAAAACACCGGAAATTGCAGCAAATCTGTGCTTTGGTTCAGATGATATGCAGACATTATATATTACGGCACAATCCTCCGTATATCGCATACATACAGAAGTTAAGGGGCTTAAAAACTCAAGCCAAGCAGGATGAATTTACCTAATGTGCTCAATAAGGCAACTGATTTTGCAAATTGATTACTCCAAAGTAATATAAAACGAAACAATTGAGGGAACTATGGAAAATAAATGTAGTTGCGTAATTTCTGAAGAAATAGTCAATGGAATAAAGGTTGTATATCTGGAAAATGACTTGATCAGACTTTCACTTTTAGTTGGCAAAGGCTGTGAATTATATGAAATCATTTATAAGCCATTGAATATGGATATTCTTTTAAAATCAAAAGGCGGCTTAGAGCAGTATAAAGGCAGGGAATTGAGTAAAGAACGTTTGACATGGTATTCAGAGCTTTTTACTGGAGGTTGGATGGATGTGCTGCCAGACAGAGGGACATATGGGGATGTTTATTTAGTACAAAAAAATTCAGGTATTGCAGCTACTGTTCCATGGGACTATGAAATTTTAGAGCAGTATGAAGACAAGATAACTATCAAATGCTTTGTTATACTTCCTTTGATGCCATTGTATGTTGAAAAAACTATTACAATTGTTAACCATCAATCAAAAATATACGTTAATGAATATGTAAAAAATGTAGGGAATTTACTAGCTTCCTTTACATGGACACAGCATGCAACCTTTGGTGGCGAGTTTCTGGATGAATATGTAAAGTTGACAATACCATGTAAAAAGGTATTTAAAGCAATTGAATACGAGCAAGCAAAAGGAAAAAATCCAGAAGATTATGAATGCCCAATTGAAAATGTAAAAATGTCTGATGAGACCGTTTATAATCTACTAACAGTAAAACCGAACAGCTTTGATGAAGAATTGTTTGTAACTGTCAGAGACCTAGAAAAGCCATATTTCAATTTATATAATGAGAAAAAGGGGGTAGGAGTGAGATTTGATTGGGATTATAAAGCCTTTCCATATTTAAGGTACTGGTATAAAAACAGTAAAGATTTATACACCATTGGTATAGAACCATCAAACTACTATTTTGATGGCTTTGATAATTGCATTGAGAAACAAACATGTTTTCAACTTGAGCCGACAAAAGGTCTTAGTACATGGTATACCTGTGAATTGTATACTTGAGGTGCCTAAATATCCTAGTTTGCCTAACTACTAATATTTTCTCTTTATGCCTATTTTCCATGCTTAAATAAAAGTTGAGATACTCTATAGATTATGCATATATATACAACTAAAAATTAGGAGGAATAGTATTGAAAAGCATTTTTGATCATGCTGTTTTGAATAATATTCCAATAATGTTAGTTGAAGGTATCCGTAGCTTAGATGACATGCAAAGGGTCCTAGCTACAGGTATAGACATGATATCATTGTGCAGAACACTTATCTGTGAACCTGATTTGATTTAAAAACTGGTTTAGGGTCAGCAAAAGGCAAAATGTATTAATTGCAGTAAATGTTTTTCATTACCACGTGAGCAGGGTATACAATGTATACTGCATAATTAGTAGAGATATAATATGACAAGAGAATAATAATGTTGCTGTCCGATGCACAACAAGTTCGTGAATAAAAACAGTCTTGTACTAGGGCCGGTTATAATAAATGAGAAAAACAATGAGATTAAGGCAATACCAGAACTACTTGAACTACTGTATTTGAACGGTGTAGTTATAATATAGCTTATACAAAGTTATTCATTATGCAAAGTTGGACACAAAATCCGTATAAATGCTTATAATTTTGCACTTTCAACTTTGCATAATATTTTATTCACTGTAAGCTTTTAAAAAAATCCATTATGTCATTCTTTTCTTTATCGTCGTAATATTCAGTGTCAGGGCTTAGCAGATTTGAAGCTTTATCAATGGCTTTTCGAATGACTTCAGGGTTGTTCCTAGCATATAGCTCTGTTGTTACTTCGGAAGCATGCCCCAGAAAATCATGGACATAATATATATTAATGCCAGCTTGAATAAGGTGGCTTCCCTTGGTACGGCTGAACAAATCCAAACTTTTGGATTTAATGAGAAATCCAAACTTATATAAAATCCAAACTTTCCAGAGGAAAACAAGTAAAATCATAGTGTTTTAATCGTAGAAAGTTTGGATTTTATTTATCGTCCATGTATGATGAAGCAAAGGAGGAATTCGTATATGGATTTTACACATTTACAACAACATTATCATAATCTTTTGTCCTATCTGAAAAAAGAAGGGTACACCCAAAGCTATATCAGATGCATTCAGGAGGATATCCATTGGATGTTTAGAAATGGAAAGGATAAGTCTTGGAATTCTTACATTAATGTCTATAATGACCGGGTATCACTATCGAAATCTGAAGGATACAAGAAAAATCAAAGGATAGCATTTGGGGCTATCCAAAAGTTTGATATTTATGGTGAATATCCGAACAGAAGAACCAAAAATTATTTTATTAAACGAGGTGCCTATTATCAGCTTATTCCTGAATTCAAAGAAGTGATAGATTTCTACAAACATGCAGATACGCTTCGTGGTCTTAAGGAGAATACTATTTACAGGAATGCATCAGGCGCGGCCTCTTTTCTTTATGCTATGCAAAAGAAAGGTCTTATTAGCCTCAACAGTATCAGGGAAACCGATGTCCTTTCCTTTTTTCTCGATGATAATGGAAATGTTTCAAAAAGCAGTAGTTATAAAAAACAGATAGCAGCCGTTTTTAAAGCAGGGGTCAGTTGGAAAGAAAATGAATGCCAGATGATTCTTGCATTTCTGCCTCAGATTCGTCCCAAAAGAAAAAACGTTCCATTTCTTACCTCAGAAGAAACAGATGTAATTCATGAGTCACTCAATGATGAAACGAATGGACTGTCTTTAAGGGACAGGGCAATTGGCAAGCTTCTTTATTTCACAGGGATAAGGGCATGTGACATCGCTGAAATGGAACTAAGCTCCATTGACTGGAAATCAGAAGAGATCCGTCTGCACCAACAGAAGACTGATGCACCACTTGTTCTCCCGCTTACAGCAGTTCTTGGTAATTCTATTTATGACTATATCGTGAATGAACGTCCACAAAGTATTGATCCCCATCTTTTCCTCGGTGCGGTTTATCCTCATTATCTGATTGAAGCTGGTGCGGTCTGGCATATATCAGCAAAAATTTATAAGGTAGCATCTGTGCGACAGAATAAAGGTGACAGACGTGGCACACATCTTTTCAGGCATAACGTAGCGACATCTTTTCTTGGCAGCGGAATCCCACGCCCGGTCATCAGCCAGACACTGGGTCATACCGATCCCAGTTCCTTAGAACCATACCTTCATGCTGATCTTACACATCTGAAGGAATGTTCACTAAGCATTGAAGCATTTCCAGTAGGCGAGGAGGTGTTTTGCTTATGAATCAGTTCAGATCAAATATTACTCCGTTGATTGAGCAGTTCATCCGGTATCGCAAAGCTTCCGGGTCTTGGAATGAAACGTGTTATGGGCTGAATATCAAACTATTTGACCATTTTTGTGCAAATCATTACCCAGAGAATACAGAACTGACACAGGAAATGGTTGATACATGGTGTACAAAAAGAGATACAGAAACAAACTTTTCCTATGACACCAGGACAATGGTAGTCAGAACATTTGTTGATTACCTGAGAACCCGGAATCTCACAAGCGTCCTCCCACCAGCAACGCTTAAACCGGAGCCAAGGATATACATTCCCCATCCCTTTGAAGCTGATGAGCTCCAGAGGTTTTTTCATGAATGTGACAGCATCCAAACCTATCTCGGACGGAAGGCATCTATAATAAGGAAACTTACAGTCCCAATATTTTTTCGTCTGCTGTACAGCAGTGGTCTGCGTACTACTGAAGCAAGGCTACTCAGAACAGAGAATGTTGACTTGAAACATGGTGTCGTGGATATCCAGCAGTCAAAAGGTTATGACCAGCACTATGTAGTGCTGCATGATACGATGAATAGCCTTATGCAGAGGTATAACCGAGCAATCTCAAGTCTGCAACCGGGCAGAACTTATTTCTTTCCGTCTTATAAAAGATCCCACTATTCACGAGACTGGGTACAGGACAACTTTCGTGCACTATGGGACAAAGCAAATGGGTCTGGAACAACCACAGTCGCATATGATCTCAGGCACAATTACGCAACGGTTAATATCAATAACTGGATTGATGGTGGTTTTGAATTCAGTGACAAACTCAATTATCTTTCAAAATCTATGGGGCATCGTTCTGTCGAAGCAACCCGCTATTATTATTCAATCGTCCCACGCCTTGCTGATACCTTAAAGGAAAAAACTGAAAAAGGATTCAATGATATAGTGCCGGAGGTGATTTATGATGAAGAAAAATAATGATGCTGTGGTATTTTCAAGGTATATAGCGGATTTCCTTTATGATTATGCGCCTGCACAGCTGACACACAGTGAATGTACCCTCAAATCTTATAAAGATTCCCTGACGCTATACGTGCGCTTTCTCGAAGAAAAAGGCACAACACCATCGGATTTCACAAAGGCCTGCTTTGAAAGAATGTTTATTGAAAAATGGATCAAGTGGCTTAAGGAAATGCGGAACAACTGTCCGGACACATGTAATGTACGTCTTGCATCCATTCGTGTCTTCCTTGAGTATATAGGAAGCAGGGATGTCAGTTTGATGTATCTGTATCAGGATGCAACTAATATCAAAAGACAGAAATGTGCCCATAAAAAAGTAAGCGGACTGACCAGAGATGCTGTCTCTGCAATGCTGTCGGCACAGGATGCATCTACAAAAATCGGTAAAAGAGATCTTGTTTTCATAATACTTTTATATGCAACCGCTGCAAGACTGGACGAAATCCTTTCGATAAAAATCAAGCATCTTCATACGAATGAAAAAAAACCATATGTTACTGTTGTTGGTAAGGGTGAAAAGACCAGGACGCTCTATCTTCTGCCAAGAGCTGTTTCACATATCCAAAAATATGTCCTTGAAGAACATGGGAATGCGGCAGATCCAGAGGCATATCTCTTTTATTCCAGAGTGGGAGGAAAATACACAAAGTTAACTGAACCGGCCATTGACAAAAGACTGAAATTATACGCAAAAGAAGTTCATCAAAACTGTGCGGATGTGCCATTGAATATACATGCCCATCAATTTCGCCATGCCAAAGCTTCTCATTGGATTGAAGATGGCCTTAACGTTTTGCAGGTCAGTTTTCTTCTCGGTCATGCACAATTGGAGACAACCATGGTTTATCTGGATATCACAACAGAAGACAAGGCAAAAGCGTTAGCTACCCTTGAAAATGAAAATGATAAAAGAATCAGTAAAAAGTGGAAGAATACAGATGGCTCGCTTACAGATTTCTGTGGATTAAAGAGATAGTCGTTCCCGCAAAATAAAATCCAAACTTTCTATATGTGAAAGGCTATGAATTATTGGTTTCCTAACAGAAAGTTTGGATTTTATATAAGTTTAGATTTCGCATCATATGCGGTGAAACGGGATCTTTGAACATATGAGTATTAACTTTTTTGGCTAATGCTATATACTTTTTTAAAATATATGTAATCCCCATATCTGTCAATTTTGTATTACTCCTGTTTACAAAAAGGGTCTGATCAAATTGCCCGATCTTGTACTCCTTCAGATATCCTTTCAATGCTTTGGCGTACTTTCTGCAATAATATGTCAGGGAATCAGACATTGGAACATATCTACTGGTGTTGTTTTTTGACTTTTCAATAAATAGAATCCCATCATTAAGGTTGATATTATTAACTTCAAGTTTTCGTGCTTCAGCAGATCTAAGACCACACCCATATATTATCCTGAATATTGCGGGATAAACAAGATGTGCTTTGCGAGAATAATTGCAAGGAACAATTGCATCTGCGGCTTTGATTATTGCAATTATCTGCTCATGACTGAAAAGATATGGTCTAAAGTCATATTTGTATTGAGGTATGCTGTGCTTTGGGTAAACATAAGCTTCAAATCCCAGGCAAGACATAAAAGTTGCAAATTGCCGAAGAAAACATATCCTTTTTCTTTGAGTCCATGGAGATTCTTCCTGACTTCTCTCCGCAAATGCCTCAACCACTTCCTTAGTCAGAATCGGAGTTCTTACGTCCATCTCATTCAAAATCCCACATATTTTCAGAAGAGAATATTGATTACCACGGGGGAATTTCTGCCCCATTCCACGCTTATAATCAATAAACTGCTGACACAGATTTGTAAATATACCATTACTGAAAATGACATCTAATTTTTTCTCATACATGAGACGGCACCTCCAAGGCTACCAACTTAAGACGGGAAATATCTATACGAATATAATCTTTGGTGACATTGGCAAACTTGTGTCCCAATACCTCAGATATAACTGTAATTGGAGTACCTTCATTCATGAGCCTGCTCGCCAACCCGTGTCGACAGGAATGCAAACCATGATGTTTTCCTTCCGTATTAATGCCTGCCAGGCTGATGTATTTGTTCACTCGATCGTATAAGCTGGCGGCACCAGCATAATCCTTTTTCCCTTGTGGAGTGCTTCTATCAACTGACATGAGGATCTTGCTTACTTCCTCGTTTGAGTAAAATGATGGTAGTCGCTCGTACCGATTTATATGAATTAAGTTCAAAATATCTGCAAGCCCATCCTGAAACTGTGCAGAAACAGCCGGAAAATTTAGAAAATCACGGACAGTAAGTAGTATGTTACTGTCATAGGCTGTGCTGCATTTTAAATCCTTCATAAAGTTAATGATTGTTGTAGGTGTAATTTTTTTCGTTTCAACCATACCGTGTTCATTTAAGTATAGAAAAAATCTCTTTAATTGACTTAGTTTTGTTAATTTACTCCTCAGTTTTTGCTCCTTCTCACATAAATACTCACCATACAAAAAATGAATTTCCGAAAAGATTTCTGGTATAGGAGTCACATTATATTCTCTATGCCTAAGAAAACAATTTCCTTTACTGAAATCATCAAGACACCAGACATACCTAACACGCCATCTTTCTGTTTTTGAATCTGGTTTAAAAATATCATTGATTCCGTAAGTTTCTTTCATGAATTTTGCAGCCAGTTGGAGTGAAAAAAATCCATTTCCATGTGAATCAGCAAATTCCTAAAGATGTCGCCAGATTCGGATGTTCCCTTTTATGGCAGATTCTGAATATCTTTCTGAGATAATGTAATTGGTAGCCTGTTCAATTAAGTCTGCTAGCGCAAAGAGCGATGGATTAACATTATGTTGCATAAGTTCTACCTCCTAATATTTTTGAATTAATCATACTAGAGGTAAAACATTATGCAAAGTTGAAAGTGTAAATTAACAGTATTTATGAGGGTATCAGCAGCCTAATTTGCATAATTAAAAACTTTGTATAAGCCATGGGAGTTTAAAAAGACATCTCCAAGAAAATCAATAAGCAAAGGGAAACAAATTATGTATTAGCTTTAAAAAAGGACCATGAAATTTTACTTAATGATGTTGAAGATTCCTTTAAAGTTTGCCACATCTAATAATTATATACTGAAATAGTGCATTCTTTTACAATCTAATATGAGATTGCTCATATTAGATTTTCATGATTCATGATTTTGCCGTGCTGTCCGATGGGATAGCAGTTGTCTTATAAAATTCATCATGATATAATAAATTGTTATTAAAAAATTAAGAGGTGGGGTGCTTTTAGCTATTTTAGACGAGCGTTTATCTAAGACCAATCAATCGACAGAAAAAGTACTATCAATTATAGAGTTGTTTTCAAAAAATAAAGAGCCAATGCGAATCCAAGATATAGCTAAGAAACTTGAAATCAATGCAAGTACAGTAGTTAGGTTCTTAACTACATTGATGAAATGTGGCTATGTTTCACAGAATGAATTGACGTCTAGATATTATCTTACCTATAAGATTTGTTCTATAGCATATCGAGTTAGCTCACAACTACGTTTAGGAGAAATTATTCACCCATACATGCAGAAGCTCTCTAAGATTCTTAATGAGTCTGTGTGTCTAGCAATTGAACAGGAAATGTCAGTAGTATATATTGATGTTGTTGAGGGACCTGATCAAATGTTAAGAACAATGCAGCGTATTGGAAATGTTGCTCCGATGCATTGTACAGGTGTTGGCAAGCTACTTCTACTGAATTATGACAGCAATAAAATTGACCATATAATAGCAGAAAAAGGTATGCAAAAATTTACAAAAAACACCATTGTAAATAAATTGGATTTAACAATGGAACTGCAAAAGGTACGTTTGGCTGATTACGCTTTTGATAATGAAGAATGTGAAATTGGAGCAAGATGTGTTGCGGCTCCAATTAGAGATTTTACAGGGAAGATAATTGCAGCTATTAGCGTAACAGGACCCATATTTCGTATGGATGACAAGCACTGCGAGCAAATTATTTCTATACTGGTAAACTCTGCAAAGAATATTTCTAATAAATATGGATATTCCATTTGATTTAAGAACAAATAGTAATACTATTTGTCCTTAAATATAATATCGTGATATCTAAACTTTACGGGTATGTCACAATCAATCCCTGAGGTATAAGAATTGTTCCCGAATAACTTCAATGCATATGGGATACTGGAATTATCACAAAAAATAGAGGAATATAAAACATCACAAAAGCGTTGTGTCTTTAGATAAGCCTCTTTAAAAAGGTCAATAAATGAAAGAGTGCTTTTATGGTTTTTGTCAAAGGGCATACACCATTCTGTGTTTTTTAGATTCAAATAATCAAGCCCATCAGTAACTTTCCGTGGGAATATAATGCTCGAAAAAAGTGGAAATCCATAAATCAGATAATCAAGGCAAGCCACAGCTTTTCTCTTTATTCCATGTGGATCTTTAAACAGCGTTTCCACTATAATCATGTCTTTGATAGCACGACATATCTTTTTTTTAGGAACATAAGAATTAAATACAGATAAGATAACGCTTGAATACATTTCACTAACTATATTTTGCTCTGTAACAGTTATCTCTATAAGCTCATTATGACCTATTTCATGTACTCTTTTATTTAAAAGCATATTACACAAGAGCACATCAATGGCAGTCTCAAATCTCCTGTGGTAGTATATATATAGGTTCTCATTGGGGTCGGAAGCAGTTTTGAAACCAGACCTGTAAAAAACATAGGGGTGACCAATACTATCCATACAGTTATGACATAAATAGCCCATCAGATATACAGTTAAGATATCCTTGATATAATCATTTTGTTTAATAATATAATCAATAAATCCTTTGAAAGCCAGATTTACCTTGGATACATGCATTTTCTCACCAATATTTGTAGAGTCCGCTTTAGCTGACCAAGGCCATATTCCGTAATAAAAAAGGATATCTGGTCCTTGGACTCCTAAATTAAATACATTTTGATGTTTCTTTATAAGTTCACTACATTTTTCATTCTCTATATTCTTAATAGCCTCTAACCCACAGAGGTAATGAGTGATTAGGTTTGGCATGGCGAACCTCCTTGAGCCGTATAGGATAGCAAAATTCAACACAAATGCTAATTTAAAGCTTATATAAAAAGTATACGATTTACTTACTAGAAAGTATGTTATCCATTATTTAGTATTTTAAATAAAATTTTAAAATATGCATTGACAAGGATCTGAAATGGTTATATAGTTAGTTGCATAAGTAATTAACCGCATAACCAATTAAGGACGGTGATGTTTTGAATATAGACTTTAATACTGACAGACCAATTTATATGCAGTTAGCTGAGGGACTAGAGGATGCAATACTTTCAGGGGCATATGAGGAAGAAACACAGATTCCCTCTACAACAGAGATTTCTGTGAACTACAAGATAAATCCGGCTACAGCTTTAAAGGGAATTAATATGCTGGTGGATGGTGGAATTGTGTATAAGAAAAGGGGACTGGGTATGTTTGTTTCAACTAGCGCGAAGGAGAAAATATTGGATAAACGAAAGGTGACTTTTTTTGAAAGCTATATCAATACACTTATTTCTGAGGCGAAAAAGCTTTCGATTTCCAAGGAAGATATATTAATAATGTTAGAAAGAGGGTTTAATAAATGAGTTATATAGAAATAAGTAATATTACAAAGACATTTGGAAATACAATTGCGCTTGATAATGTATCTTTAAAGCTAGATCAAAATAAAATATATGGACTTTTAGGTAGAAATGGCGCAGGGAAAACAACGCTTTTGAATCTCATCACAAACAAGGTCTTCCCGACAGAAGGAGAGATAAAGGTAGATGGTGAAAGCGTTGTAGAAAACGATAAATTATTATCTAAAATGTATTTTATGACAGAAAAAAATTTATACCCAGAACATATGACTGTCAAGAGTGCGTTTAAGTGGAGTAAGGAATTCTACCCTGATTTTGACGAAAACTACGCTAAGGTTTTGAGTGAAAAGTTTTTGCTTAAAAACAGTAAAAAGATTAAGTCCCTTTCAACAGGGTATCAATCGATTTTTAAGATAATTGTGGCACTATCGTGCAATGCACCAGTGATCTTGCTAGATGAACCAGTGCTGGGGTTAGATGCAAATCATAGAGATTTGTTTTACAAAGAGCTGCTTAAAAATTATAGTGAGAAACCTAAAACCATAATTATTTCAACACATTTGATAGAGGAAGCCTCAGATGTTATTGAGGACGTAATTGTAATAAAGGATGGTAAGGTTATTATGAATGATTCCGTGGAAAAGGTTCTCTTGCAAGGCTACTCGGTATCAGGAACTGCTGTAGCTATTGATGAATTTATTGTCGGCAAGAATGTATTGGGAACAGATAGTCTGGGAGGACTAAAAACGGCATATTTGTTAGAAAAAATAGACCAAACTACTATTCCAGTGGGACTAGAAGTAACAAAGCTTGACTTGCAAAAACTATTTATTCATATGACTAATTCTTAATGAGGAGGGAATTCAAAATGAGACTGAAATCTGTTATAAAGTATAATATTTCTGAAACGAAATATAGGGTGTTAATTTTTTATGGCATATTGGCCGCTATAATGGCTCTGATAGGTTGTTCCCAGATATTTCTGACCAAAGAAGATATAATTAGCCAATCGAGTGGATTTGAATTGCCAACAATAATTTTTCTTTTTGTACTTGGACTAAATTCTTTCAAACAAAACTATTTATTTTTATCAACAAATGGAATAACCAGAAAGGAACAGTTCTATGGGTTCTTAATTAGTTCAATTCCCATTGTTGCGGTGATGGGGGCTATAGACATAGCCTTTGGTAATATATTAATGCAATTATCAAATTATAATTCTCTGTTTAATATGATATATGAGGGATGGGTAATAGATACAGCAAAGCCGATTATTATTTTAGTAGCATTTATATGGAGCACAGTACTGTGCCTATTTGCGATAGTTTTGGGATATTTTATCACAACCTCGTATTACAGAATGTCAAAGATGATGAAAGTAATTGTATCAATTGGTGTGCCTGCTTTATTTTTTAATATCCTTCCTTTAATTGATTCAGTGTTCACTAATGGAAAAGTATTGGGCTGGTTTGAAATGCTTTTCATTTCACTGGCGGGGTTAAAGAATGGATATAATCCTTTGACAGGCATAGTATCTCTTCTAATAGGAGCATCAGTATTGGCTGGTTTGGCATTTTTATTGGTGAGAAGAGCACCTGTAAAGGAGTAAATAGCAGTGAATGGTGAATAGTTAATAGTGAATAGTTGAGGTGCGTCGGCGTATCGCCGACGGTTCTATTTAAAAAAATCTTATTTTGTGATAGTCATATTTATCAGTAATTTCATTTAATTATTAAGTCGGCCGGCGTAAAGCCGGCCTTCCATAACTATTCACTATTCACTATTCACTTTTCACTTTTATCTGTATAATGTTTTTCTGCTAAAATAGTTCCAGCATATGTTATAATACTATTTGTTGTTTAATTCTATATACAGAGGTTTTTTGAAATGAAAATTGACCAAAAAAAAGTTATAGGTGCTAAAAATAAAAACTTACATGATTTTATAGATGGGACAAAGCAGAGTATTCCTATTGCATTGGGATATTTTCCAGTGTCCTTTACTTTTGGTCTGATGGCTGTAAAGGGAGGCATTCCAGTTTGGATTGTAATATTGATATCAATGACAAACCTTACATCAGCGGGGCAATTCGCAGGTACAAACCTCATTATTGCAGGTGCTGGATATATAGAGATAACTGTTACTACCTTTATAATAAATATCAGATATATGCTAATGTCATTGTCTCTATCACAGAAGCTCACACAAGGAATCTCAAATATCAAGAGAGGAATTATGGCTTTTGGAGTAACGGATGAGACCTTTACCGTTGCAGCAATGCAAAAGAAAGATATTACCTTTGCATTTATGACAGGACTTGAGGTGCTGCCGTATATTGGCTGGGCAGTGGGAACGTCGGCGGGTGCAATAGTGTGTAACTTGCTGCCCGAGACTTTGCAGAATTCCATGAGTATAGCGCTTTATGCTATGTTTATTGCGTTGGTCATACCTGCTGCAAAGAAATCAAAAGCTGCCCTTAGTGTAGCAGCCTGCGCTATTTTTCTAAGCTCAATTCTGAGATGGATACCTCTCTTTTCTGCTATTTCAGGGGGCTGGAGGATAATTATTGCTACAGTGATTGCATGCACTGTGGGTGCAAAATTCTTTCCTATGCAGGATGTGCAAAATGAATAAAATATTAATCGCAGTTTTTTTAATGGCAATTGTTACATATATACCGAGAGTAGCACCGTTGGCTATTTTTAAAAACAAAATACAGTCACGATTTCTAACCGCATTTTTGGGCTATGTACCATTTGCAGTGCTGGGGGCAATGATATTTCCAGATATCTTGTCCTCAACAGGACACCAGACCTCAGCTATCGTTGGACTTGTTATAGCTGTTATTTTGTCGTATTTTGAGAGAAGTTTGCTTCTAGTCGCAGTTTGCGCAATTATTGCAGTATATGTTTGTGAACTGATATTAGCGATGTTATAATACTCCTGCTTCTATAATAGAGAGATAAGTATCTTTAAGCTTATTAATAAGTCTACTTTATAATTATGCTTGGATAAATTTAAAAATAGAATATCTAATGTGCAATTTGAGAAATATAGAAAAAACATTTAGAAAAACGTATAAGATGATAGATAATTATATTATAATAGTGAAAAGTGAATAGTTATGGAAAGTCAGATTCTGCCGACAAATTTTAGAAGGTTAAAGTGACTAAGGAAAAGTTATTATGAGTTAAGGGGAATAGAAGTAATGCAAAAGAGATATATCTTATCAATTGATCAGGGGACAACAAGCTCTAGGGCGGTGATATTTGATAATTTGACCGGCAAAATAGTGGGAATGAAAAGCGTACCCTTACACCAGATCTATCCACAGCCGGGATGGGTTGAGCATGATGCTGTAAACATATACAAGGATCAGTTATCAGCAATAAGGAGTGCAATTGAAGAAGCGGGGATTAGCCCTGAAAAAATAGCATGTATTGGAATTACAAATCAAAGAGAGACAGTAGTTGTTTGGGATAAAAACACTGGAAAGCCAATATACAATGCAATTGTGTGGCAGTGCAGAAGGACGTCTGATATATGTGATAATTTGAAGATAAGCGGTCTGGTTCAGACTATAAAATATAAAACTGGCTTGGTCATTGATGCATACTTTTCGGGAACTAAGATAAAATGGATTCTGGATAATGTAGAGGGAGCTAGAGAGAAGGCCAATAAAGGTGAACTACTAGCGGGTACAATAGATACCTGGCTTGTTTGGAATTTATCTGGCGGTGAAAGCCATGTAACAGATTATTCGAATGCATCTCGAACTATGCTTTATAATATAAAGGAACTCAAATGGGATGATGAGCTTCTTACAGAGATGGGAATACCGAAATCTATGCTTCCAAAGGTAGTTTCTTCATCAGGGATTTGTGCTTATGCTACAGAAGATATCCTTGGTGTCAGAATTCCTATTTCGGGTATGGCAGGAGACCAGCATGCAGCATTATTCGGACAAGCCTGCTTCAAGCCGGGTGATGCCAAGAATACCTATGGTACTGGTTGCTTTATTCTTATGAATACTGGAAAAACACCTGTGGAATCAAAAAACCACTTGCTCACTACCATTGCATGGGGTATTAACAATAAAGTAGAATATGCGTTAGAGGGAAGTGTCTTTAATGCAGGATCTGCTATTCAATGGCTTAGGGATGAACTTGGAATTATAGAGAATTCACATCAGAGTGAGGTTGAGGCTGAAAAGGTTGCAGATACAGGTGGAGTATATGTTGTTCCGGCTTTTACTGGACTTGGTGCGCCATATTGGGATATGTATGCCAGGGGAACAATTATTGGACTGACTAGGGGTACTAATAGAAAGCATATTATAAGGGCTACACTTGAGGCAATTGCTTACCAAAGCAGAGATGTGCTTGAGGCTATGAGATTGGACTCGAAAATCGAGCTAAATGAGCTCAAGGTTGATGGTGGAGCAAGCGTGAATGAGTTCCTAATGCAGTTTCAGGCTGACATACTAAATATACCGGTATTAAGACCTGTCATAAGGGAAACTACAGCATTAGGTGCTGCATACTTGGCTGGACTGGGAGTGGGGTTGTGGGATACAAAGGAGGAAATTGCTAACGCATGGCATTTAGATAAAACATTTAAGCCATCGGGTAATAAAAAGTACTTTGACTCACTATACACTAAATGGAAAAAAGCAGTTGAACGGTCTATGAAGTGGGATATTTAAATTTATTTTAAGGAATAAATTGTTATTTATAAAAGTCATAAAGGTTATTAGGAGGTTTTAATATGGATATAAAACAGATATGTGTTAATGCCAGTGATGCAGCTATTAAAATGGCTTCTTTGGATACTCAGACAAAGAATAATGCACTTGCAAAAATTGCAGAAGCATTGCTGATCAACAAGGACAAAATTATAGCCGCAAATAATATTGATTTAAAAAGGAGTGAGGAAGAGAAGCTAGCTTCTCCCTTACTAAAACGACTTAAATTTGATGAGGCGAAAATAAAGGATGTGGCTCTAGGTATCAAGAGCTTGATTGATTTGGAAGATCCTGTTGGTAAAACCTTGCTTTCAACCATGCTGGATGATGGACTTGAGCTATATAAGGTCACTTGTCCTATGGGAGTAATTGGGATAGTTTTTGAGTCTAGACCAGATGCTCTTGTACAAATATCTACGCTGTGTCTGAAGAGTGGAAACAGCGTGCTTTTAAAAGGTGGTAGAGAGGCAAGAGAAACTAACAGGGCATTGGCTGCGACTATAGAAGAGGCATCTAGGGCAGCAGGTTTACCACAAGGTTGGATTTCACTTCTAGAAAGCAGAGATGATGTGAATGAGATGCTAAAAATGGATGAATATATAGACCTTGTTATTCCTAGGGGCTCAAATGAGTTTGTTCGCTATATAATGGACCATACTAAAATACCTGTTATGGGTCATGCTGATGGAATATGTCATGTTTATGTTGATAGCAAAGCTAGTATTGATATGGCCACAAGAATAACCTTTGATTCAAAAACACAGTATGTTGCTGTATGTAATGCAACAGAGACTTTGCTGGTGAATGAAAAAATTGCAGCTAAGTTTCTTCCAGTTCTAAAGATTGAGCTCGATAAGAAAAATGTAGAGATTCTGGGAGACGAAGGTACGCAAAAGATAATACCTGTTAAACCGGCTAGTGAAACTGATTGGGCAACTGAATATCTGGATTATACAATTTCTATCAAATTAGTCTCTGGTGTTGATGAAGCTATAAAGCATATAAATACTTATGGTTCAGGACATACCGATAGTATTGTGACAAATGATAAGGCTAATGCTTTGAAATTTATGAATCTTGTTGACTCTGGCAATGTTTTCTGGAATGCATCTACAAGGTTTAGCGATGGGTTTAAGTACGGATTTGGAGCGGAGGTAGGTGTCAGTACTAGCAAGCTTCATGCAAGAGGGCCTGTGGGCCTTGAAGGGTTAACAAGCTATAAATACATGTTGATTGGAAATGGGCAAATTGTTGACGATTATGCCACAAATAAAAAGAGCTTTAAGCATGTAAAAATGAATAAGAATATCGAGAATATATAAGTTAATAATTTAACTTTCTCAGTTGAAATCAGTACCAGTCGCAGCTATGGTAGATGTATCCCCTGAGAATGCTTAGCAAAATTATTTGAAAATTAAACAGAGAAAGTTGAATAAAAAAATTAAGGAGCGATATATTATGAATTTTGAAATTATTTCTACAAACAAGGCGCCCGCGGCAATAGGCCCTTATTCACAAGCTGTGAAAGTAGGCGGTTTTATTTACACTTCGGGTTCAATTCCTGTAGATCCCGCAAATGGAGAAGTAGTTGAAGGGGGAGTAGCAGAGCAAGCAGAGCAGGCACTGACAAACTTGAAAGAGGTTTTGGAAGCCGCAGGTGCAAGCCTTGACAATGTTGTTAAAACTACAGTTTTTATTAAAAGCATGAATGATTTCGCAACTATTAACGAGGTGTACAAGAAGTACTTTACCAAGAACTATCCTGCAAGATCATGTGTAGAGGTTGCAAGACTACCAAAGGATGTATTGATTGAGATTGAATGTGTTGCAGTGGTATAGAGCTGTAAAAATAGTGAATGGTGAAGAGTTAATAGTGAATAGTTATGGAAAGCTGGCTTGCGCCAGCTGAATTTATTTAAGGACAAAGCGTTGATGTGACAGGTGGTTCTAACTGGAAATGTTGAGGTACTTATAAATCTCTATAGAAAATAAGATTTGATTCCATATCTTTGTCTATTGGACCATCCTTGAAAATTTTAGCATATCTGACTGTTAAAGATTTCGCTGTTTTAGCCCTGGAAATATTCATTTGCATTGCCAAGTCGCTAAATGCAGGCTGCCTCGCAAGTGTATTTCGAATTTCTTTTGGCAAAGGACAATAACGAAATAGAATAGAACGTGCTACTTTGTTAAGTCTTAGGATGCCTTTTGATTCATGGTTTATCCAAGTATCATAGTCACTGGTGAAAATGTCCTTCATAATATTTCTGCTTTTCTGAATCTGCGACTTTATTTTTTCTTTTGCGTCCTCAGTAAGATCATGACTCTTCTTGAAAAACTGAATATAATCAGTGTACTCAGACGTCAACGATTTCTCTGTTATATCATTCCAAGAGACACCCATCATAGTTCGGCAGAGTTCCCAACGAAAGGCTCCAATAAGTTTTAATATCATATCAGAAAGATTCTCATCTGTGAATGCAGGTAGAATAAATCTTCCTGGAGTGCTTCTTCCTCTACCTGTTATCTCCTGCCACATAGAGGCACGGGAACCAAAAGTAGGAACAATAATGATATCAGGAAGTATTTCTTTCATTATTAACTCCTTCTCAATTCCTTTGAGTTCATTTTTATACCATATCTCTCTATGAAATATGGAAGAATCAACTGCCAATAAATTATCTATAGCTTGCTGTATTTTAACAGGAGTTACTACTGATTTCTCTAAGTCGCGAGTGATAATATCTCTATGCAGAATGGGGAAGTAACTACTCATATGTCCATGGCAAACCTTTTGATTTGTTTTAATCATATTGTTTATTTCAAAACTCAATTTTGCATTATTATCTTTATCATAGGTTGGTTTGTCCTGATCAGTTACAATCTTTTTCCTTTTCATATCTCTAAATACATCAAAATAGTCCTGTCCGAAGTCATTAATAGATGGATTCTTTTGATTTTGATATATATTTTCCAACCATTTTTTGGCATTATAGATTGAAGGATTTGAGCAAGAATACTCCTTGTCACAAAGTCTGTATAATGATATTGTTTGGTCATTAGTCAATAAACGCTCATCCATATAACCGAAGTTGAGAAACATACTAATTAGCTTTGGACAATGATTTTCCCTCTGAGTTCGTTTAAAAGCTTCTTCATATACAATAAAAAAATCGACTGCCAGAGAAGAACGAAGGTCTACGATTTCTGATTCACTTGAGCTTTTATCTTTTAAAGTTCTAAACTGACCAAGCCTTTTGTTAAAGCTGTCTATAATATCTTGAGAGCAAGAGCAATATTTTAAAATTTTCTCAAGGCTATTTTCTAATTCTTGTGGTAATTGTGCACCCACTGATATTTCATTTAAATTAAGTGTAGTTGGGTTAATAGCTGCTTCTGATTTAACTATTTCAAAGTAGTCAAGGATTTCAGATGTAGTTATAGCTGTAAAACAATCAAATTCATTCTGTAACTTTTCAACATTTTTCGTTAAAATGTCAATTGCTTGCTTAAGTATGCCTAGCACATTTGTTGCTGCTTCTTTATCATCCTTTGAATCAATAGTAATTTTACCATATGAGGAAATTAGATTATTAGAGGATAGGTACAGGCAATTCATATTTTTAAATAGTGTAGAAAGAAGATTTTTAATCTCATTCGTCAAAAAAGTTAAAATCTCAGAGCCCTTTTGCATATGGTATTCGCATACAAAATCATCGCTATTAAAAAAGCCTTTTCTTTGATCTAAGGGTATGTTAAGCAATCTGGAAAAGTATTCAATACTTGAAGAGTCTATTTCAGTAAAAGCATCTGGTGAATTTTTAAAATCATATTGAGATAGCAAAGAATCTGAAGTAACAGGGAAAAATTTATAATGTTCGATCTTAGCCTTCTCATAAATTTTTTGGTAAGTGTTGAGATTTTCCGTGTCTGCATTGTATTGAAAATAGTACTTGTCTTTAATAGCCCAATAATAAACACAGAGATTCTGCGTTAAAGCATTTATACTTTTACAAATAGGTAATAGCTTCTGATAAGCATTATAACTAAGGCTTATTAAGGTTGCTAATGAAGAAACAATATAAGTAGAATAATCTTTTTGAGTATATATTATATCTTTAATTTCTTTTAATGATGTTACAGGGAAGCAATATAGATTGCAGGCTTCTCTTGACTTTAAGCTAAATGAATTTTGGCCACTGCTTAAAATATCATTAATACTTAAAAAAGTGTTTTGTTCCAACGTAAATAGACGACAGCTTTTTGCTATAATTGATTCATCCTTCTTTGGAACTTCATCAAAGGGGGATAAAAAAACATCCATTGTTCCTTTAAGCATTAGTAAAACTGAAGAGGCTCTGGATCCTTGACATATTAATAGTTCATCTTGCGTTGAAGAATATTGGCCTGCATATTCTGGTTTTATTCCCATGAAGGTTCTCCTTTAAGTGCTTAATGATGAACATTAACAATAAAAAATATATTGAACTCTGTTTATATACATAAAAAAGCTAGGGTAGTACTACCCTAGCTTTTTATCGGCATAAACTGACAAATTAATTATATTTTTTTAAGTGTGGAAAAATTATTTGGGTTGAATATAGCCCTTTGCTTTAAGATATTCAGCCATAAGAACCGCGCCACCTGCTGCACCACGTACTGTGTTGTGTGAAAGACAGACAAATTTATAATCATACAAATTGTCCTCACGTAGCCTACCAACAGAAATTCCCATACCATTTTCTATGTCTCTGTCTAGCTTTGTCTGAGGTCGATTATCCTCTTCAAAATATTTAATGAATTGCTTTGTTGCACTAGGAAGTCCAAGTGCCTGAGGTTCTCCTTGGTAGCTTTGCCACAGCTCCAAAATCTCTTCCCTTGATGGTTTATTTTCAAAAGAAACAAATACAGCAGCTAAATGGCCATCTGAGATAGGCACTCTTATACACTGAGTAGTAATTATTGGTGAAGTCGCCTTTACAATCTCACCATTTGAAACTGAACCCCAGATTTTCAAGGGTTCCTGTTCGCTCTTTTCTTCTTCTCCACCTATATAAGGTATAACATTATCAAGCATATCTGGCCAATCAGTAAAGGTTTTGCCAGCACCTGAAATAGCCTGATAAGTACAAGCAACAACATTTTTAAGTCCAAATTTTATTAGAGGTGAAAGAGCAGGAACATAGCTCTGAATAGAACAGTTTGGTTTAACAGCAATAAAACCATTCTTTGTTCCAAGTCTTTTCCTCTGAGTGTCTATAACTCTTGCATGGTCAGCATTTATTTCAGGAATCAACATAGGCACATCTAGAGTCCATCTATGGGCTGAGTTATTAGAAATTACAGGAGTTTCATTTTTAGCATATTCTTCCTCAAGCTTCTTAATTTCGTCCTTTTTCATATCAACAGCACAAAAAACGAAATCTACCTCATCACAGATTTCTTTTACTTGTGTAGTTGCATTTTTTATTACGATATTTTTAACCCCTTCAGGCAGTGGCGTTGACATTTTCCATCTATCCTCTACAGCCTGGAAATAAGGTTTTCCCGCTGATTTTTCGCTAGCAGCAATAGAAACAACCTCAAACCATGGATGATTCTCAAGAAGTGAAATAAATCTTTGACCAACCATACCAGTACCACCAATAATACCAACCTTTAATTTCGACATCTATATTCCTCCAATTAATAATTTTTGCGTAAAGTTTATTTAACATTATATGCTGAACTATACAATATTTGAATGATTTTAAATACGAAAATTAAAGTAGTGTCCACCATTCAGTGACATATGTGTTTGTATTGTGTATTTTAACATATTGTAAATTAAATTTCAATGTTTAAAACCCCAACATCCTAAATTAAATATGGAAAATCTGCACCGGTAAAGTTGTG
Organism: Ruminiclostridium sp.; assembly: GCA_036507975.1. Classification (GTDB taxonomy): domain Bacteria; phylum Bacillota; class Clostridia; order Acetivibrionales; family DSM-1351; genus Ruminiclostridium. Next base: position 23,833 of record DATCID010000144.1, on the reverse strand, counting down.
AAAAATTGTTATTTAGTGCTGCTTTGGGTCTCAAAAGCGTTCTGTGTTATGCCCCAATTCTTTAATTCGTCCCCAGTGCCAACCCAAACATTTGATTTCATTGGAATGAGAGGGAAGAGCTCCTCGACGCAATAGTTTTGCATTCTTATACAGCCGTGAGACGCATAAGTGCCGATAGAATATAATGAGTTGGTTCCGTGCATTCCATAGGAGCCATCTGTTCTGTTAATCCCTATCCAGCGGCTCCCTAAAGGATTCTGAGGAATACCACCCTTTACAGGCTTTCCAATACCACCGCCACCCCAATCAGGGTCAATAAGCTTCATATTTATAATAAATTTGCCGGATTTTGTAAGTGAAGAGGGATTTCCAACTGCCACTGGATACTTTTTTAGTACTTTAGTATCTTCGTATAAGGTTAATGTTCTTTTCGTTTTGTTAATAGCAATCCATCTGCCCTTTGTAGGGGCTTTTTTTACTACGTCCAAATATGTAAAGCTTTTACTTAAAAGTCTATTAATTAGCATTGTTTTTGTTGCATCATCCCACGTGCCAGTAACACTCATATTATGATTACTCTGAAAGAGAAGCAAAGTATTGCGGATATTCAGCTTTTCGTCATTTTTATAAATGTTTTGATAGTAACCCAAACTTTTTAAGTAACTCAAGTATGTACTGCTATTAACTTCGGAATTCAATTTCTTTAGTTTGTTTTGGGTATCTAACTTTTCTAGCTCTTTCTTTAGTTGTTCTTGAGCTTTCACTAATATATCCTGGTCTTTCCTTAGCTGCTCCTGGTCTTTCTGAAGTTGTTCCTGAGCATTTTTTAGCTGTCCTTGGTCTATTAGTAGCTGATCCTTCTGCTTATTAAATTCATCTTGCGACATTTGTTGCTCTGAAACTTGTGCATCTGCATCAAACTCGGTGGATGATTCTATAGAAATTGAAGGCTGTGCCCCTATAGATATTGTACTCGCTGCACTGCAGACAGTTATACTCTGCAAAAGCAAAGTAATAACCAAGGTTCCCACACATAAATATTTTCTCACCATTATATACCCCATCCTTGATAATTAAATTAAATTTATACATTAAATTTACGAGAGATTATTGAATTTAATTACTTTATATTAGAAAATAAAGTGTGATGTGCTTTGTACTAGCAGTGCAGAGTAAAATTATACTTGAAAATATTTCCCGATTAATATAGAGTCTAAGACAACAAACTAGATAAAATACATAATATAAACAAATTATATTTAAAAAATAATGGGGGTAGTCAGAAAATGAAAGGGATGTTTAAGAAGTCATTTTGCTTATTCCTTGCAGTTGCAATAGGTATATCAATTGCAGGCTGTGGAGATGAGGCTATAATGAAGAAGATAGAAAAGAGCGGAAAGCTTGTGGTAGGTACAAGTGCAGATTATGCACCTTATGAATACCATACTATTATTAATGGAAAGGATACAATCGTTGGCTTTGATATTTCAATAGTACAAGAGATCTCAAAGGATCTAGGCATTCAACTTGAAATAGTAGAAATGGGGCTAGAGGGCCTTTTACCAGCACTTAATACTGGTGATATAGATATTGTTATTGCTGGAATGAATCCAGATGAAGATAGAAAAAAATTAGCTGACTTCTCAAAAATTTATTACCAGGCAAAACAGGGTGTGATAGTCAGAACTGAGGATAAGAACAAAATAAAGACCATTACTGACTTAAGTGAGAAAAAAGTAGGTGCGCAGCTAGGTACAGAGCAGGAGAAAGTTGCTAAAGAGCAGATAAGAGCTGTAAGTCTTGTTTCTTTAGGTAAAATTTCTGAGTTGGTAACTCAACTTAAGAAAAAGAAGATTGATGCTTTAGTTGTTGAGCTTCCAGTAGCTAATGAGTATGTAAAAAAGAATAATGATTTGGCGTTAACTGGTATTGCTGTGAAAGAAGATACCGGAGGTGTAGCTATTGCGGTGAAGAAAGGTAATTCTGATTTGGTAGAGCTTATAAACAAATCATTGGATAGACTTATGACAGATGGCTCTATTAAAAAGTTTGTTCAAGAAGCAAGTGATAAATATGAAACTCATAAAGCTAAATAATAAGCGATAAAAAAACAACAAAATATATTTATTGATTCATTAAATGGTCTGATACTATCATATAATTAAATAATGGAAAAGCTATCAGATTAGTGATGCTTGAAATTTCTAATTATTATTGTGGGGGTTGAGTGTTTTGAGTAGAGAGATACGTAAATTTATATTGATATTCCTTTGTATTTTTGCAATATTCACTTGTGCAGTTGTGGTGTCGGAGACTATTAATTATAGACACATCTTAAATACATACCCAGAAAAAATGCAAGTAGCAGTGCCTGATGTAGTTACAGTTACCATGCCGTCACAAGAGGCTCTTGATTTCCAAAAGAATAAAGTGACAACATGGTTGGTTAGACTGTTTCTTGGCTTTGTTGTGCCTGCATTTTTCCTTTTTTCAAAGCTGTCTGTCAATATCCGAAATTGGGCAACGAGGAAGACTAAACGGTGGATCCTTATAATAATCCTATATTTCCTAGCATATTCAGTAATTGAAATGCTAATTTATCTTCCCTTAGATATATATACGGGATTTGTACGAATGCAACATTATGGATTGTCAAACCAGACATTTTCTCAGTGGTTTATTGAGATGATAAAAAGCTTCATAGTGAATTCTATAATAACTTCTATAATTATATGGGTTCCGTTCCTCATTATAAAGAAATCACCAAAGCGTTGGTGGCTTTATATTGCACTCGCTTCAATACCATATCTGTTTGTTATGTCCTATATACAGCCAATTGTGATTGACCCAATGTTTAATCAATATAAACAAATAGAAGATGCTGGGCTTTCTTCAAAAATTGACGGACTACTGAGTAAAACGTCTATTGAAAATTGTCAGGTATTTCAAGTTGATAAAAGCAAAGAGACAAATCAGATGAATGCCTATATGACAGGAGTTTTTAATACAAAAAGGATTGTACTTTGGGATACTACAATTAATTTCCTGACAGTGGATGAGGTGCTGGGGGTGGTTGCTCATGAGGTGGGACATTATCTTATGGGTCATGTTTGGAAGTCAATAGTTTTTGGTGGGCTGGGAAGTATTATTATATTATATATAATATATAGAATGAGCAACTGGGTTTTAAGAAGGTCAAAAGGGAGATTGGGATTTAATAAGCTTTCAGATATTGCTGCATTTCCATTAATAATGCTGCTAATAAATATTATGGTATTTGCTACAGCGCCTTTATCAAATGCATATTCCAGAAGTATTGAATTAGATGCAGACCGATTTGAACTTGAACTTACCCAAAATAATTTTGCCACAGCTACAGGAACAGTTAAGCTGCATCAACAAAGCCTAACTATGCCTGAACCAGGGCTAGTTTACCTGTTGTGGACTTATGACCATCCAACATTTAAGTCGAGGGTTGACTTTGCAAACGACTATAGGCCATGGGAAAATGGGCAGCCATTAAAATACCAAAAATATATAAAGGAAAATCTTAAGTGAAAACTTATTAAAAACTTATTAAAAACTTAGTGAAAAGTGAATTGTGAAAAGTGAATAGTTATGGTAGGCCGACTTGCGTCGGCCTGAATTTATAAAACCTTAAGTCAAAACCTTATTAAAATATTAGTGAATAGTATATGATTGAAAGTGAATAGGAGTTAATGATTTTTATAATTTAGCCTGCGCAAGCAGGCTTTCCATAACTATTCACCATTCACTATTCACCATTCACTGCGCACTGCACCATTCACTCTTTACTATTCACTTACTGAAATTAAATTGCTGTATTAATATCTGTAGTATAATACTAAGTAAAAGGGTTTAGAAAGATGAGATACTCATACTTTTTGAAAGAAAACGCGGAGGGAAATGAATTATGGAGTTAATAAAAGGTCTTGGAATTTTAGATGCATCGTTTCTAATTCCTATAATAGTAATCGTAGTGTTAATTTTTATAGTAGCAAAGGTTGCAAAGAATTTACTTAAGATTGCATTACTTATTGCTGTAATAGCACTAGCAGCAATTGTATACTTAAACCTTCCGAGCTTAAAGGTTGATGGTGGAACAGCAACCTTAGAACTAAGGGGTGAGAAGCATAGTATAAGCATAAAGGATACAAAGATAGTTTCCGAGCAAAAGGACGGAGAAAAACAAACTGTGCTGATTTCAGGAACTGAACGTATTGTTCTGCCGTTTAGCAAGAGCTTTGCTGATAAATTTATTTTGGAAAAGCTGAAAGAGTCAAAATAATAGCAAAGAAGTCAGTGCTTTTTTATCTCAAGGAGGTTGTTTGTGGAGGTTAAAGGGAGAGTTCATTCGTTCGAAACCTTTGGAACTGTTGATGGACCAGGCATTAGATTTATTGTGTTTTTAAAGGGTTGTCTGTTAAGGTGTAAATACTGTCATAACAGAGATGCATGGAGCGCAGAGGACGCAAAGCTATATACTGCAGAAGAGGTTATGACTGAAATTAAGAAGTACAGGAATTTCATAGATTCATCAAATGGTGGTGTCACTGTTAGCGGTGGTGAACCACTTATTCAGACTGAGTTTGTGAAACAGCTGTTTATAAAATGCAAGGAAGAGGGAATTCACACAACTGTTGATACTTCTGGGTATGTGAAGGTTGAGGAAGTAAAAGAAGTACTCGAGTATACAGACCTTGTGCTGCTTGATCTCAAACATGCAAATGCCAATAAGCACAGAGCTTTGACAGGAGTAGAAAATGACAAAATTAAAATTTTTACTCAGTATCTAAGTGATATCAATAAACCTGTATGGATCAGATATGTCCTTGTACCTGGGTATACAGATCAGGAAGAAGATCTGTTGCTGGCTTATGAATATCTTAAAAATTTTAAAAACATTGAAAAAATAGAGGTTTTACCATATCACTCAATGGGCAAAATAAAATGGGATAATTTAAATGTTGAATATCCGTTAGAGGGTGTTCCATCACCAACTGACGAGGATGTGGAAAAAGCAAAAAATATTTTGATAATAGGTAAGGCAATAATCTAATTAGATATATTAAATCCCTAGCACATTTCTGCTAGGGATTTTGTATTTAATATTGATTGTATCAGTCAATATTGTTAAGTTCATCAAAATTAATATAATTATTATATAAATGTACTAAACATTCAAAATTTGGGAAAGATAATTATTGAATGGTTAGTATTTTTTTGTTTCAAAAAATTTTTTATTAATGGTGATATACATATGAATATATATTTTTTCCTAATAGTAATTTTGCTAGTAGCAATCTTAGTTTCAATAATAATATGGATTCAGAATAGGCATACCTTTGAGTTTCAAATAGAGGATGTTATTTTATGTACAGATGAACTTGAGAGACATGCCGAGCACTTGGCAAAATCTCAGGAAACAATTAAGCAGAAGAATGGTGCGAAAAGGGTTAAGAGAAGGCTTGAAACAAAGTTTGAAAGCATTCTTTTGACTTACGAAAAATTTAATAGAGATGTTTCCGCTTCTTTTCCTATACCTCCTGCAGCAGAGTGGCTGCTTGATAATTTTTATATCATTCAGGAGCAAGAAGGCATTATAACAAGAGAATTAGGTGATTCAAAACAGCCTTTGCCAGTAATTACAGAAGGTACTTATGCTGGCTTTCCTAGAATATACGCCATTGCCATAGAGATTGTTTCGCATATTGATGGAAATGCAAATGAAAGGATTATCAGAGACTTTATATCTGCTTATCAGAAATATGAATTTTTATCTATTGAAGAGCTCTGGATGCTAACCCTTATGGTAAAAGCTGCTTTAATGGAAAAGTTGTGGGTTATATGCGAGAAAATGAACACAACACGGCAAGATTGGTACAAGGCTGAGGAAATGGTTACTATTGTTAAAAAGAGTAATGAAGACTGTGATGCTTTTCGAAAACATGTTAATACCCTAGAGGAGCTAACTCCGGCATTTGTAGAACACCTAATTAAAAAGTTGAGAAAAGAGGGCTCGAAAACACTTTGGATGATAGATTGCCTTGATAGTATGCTTATTCAAAAGAGTGCTACATCTGACAGCTTTATTTCAATGGATCACTACGATCAAGCAATCACTCAGGTTTCTATAGGAAATGTAATGAATAGTTTTCGCTCGCTATCTAGTTTTGACAGCAAAACGCTTTTTGAAGACTTAAGTGAGGTTGAGAGAATATTAAAGCAGGACCCTTGTGGAATATATTCAAGGATGGATTTTAATTCTAGAAATCAATATAGAAATACTATCGCAAAGCTTGCTGCTAAGTATAAGACGACAGAGATAAATATAGCTCGGCTAAGTTATAAATATGCGAAAGAAGATTATGATATAAATAATGAATTATCTCCCAACAATCACGTAGGATACTATCTAGTTGGAAAAGGGCAAAAGATATTGTCGGGAATATTGGACAGGCAAGAGCAACATACAAACAAAGCTGTGCAATATATTAGAAAAAATTCTGTTGATATATATATTTCAACAATTATTGTACTGACTATAATAGTTTTGCAGTTTCCAATGGTATATAGTTTGGTCAAAGAAACAAATATGTCGATTGTATTCGCGATACTAGTAGGTATATTTGGTATAATTCCTGCTAGCGAAATAGTGATAGCAATTATTAATAGCTGTATAAGCCGTTTTGTAACACCGACGAAATTCCCTAAGCTTGCGCTCAAGGAAGGTATTCCACAGGAATTCTCCACAATGGTAATAGTGCCAACTTTAATTCCGAACAATAAAAGAACACTCGATTTAATAAACAACTTAGAGGTGTTCTATTTAGCTAACAAAGGTGAGAATATATACTTCTCGCTAGTAGGCGATTTTAAGGATGCAAATGAAGAAATATTGGTTGAGGATAGCGCAATTGTAGAGACAGCACTAAAAAGAATTAGAGAGTTAAATGAAAAATATGCGTTGAATAAATGCCCAATATTTTATTTTTTCTGCCGTGGAAGACAGTTTAATGAAAAACAGCATAAATGGATGGGCTGGGAGAGAAAAAGGGGAGCAATAATTGAGTTTAATAGAATGCTACGTGGCAATATGGGTACGAGCTATACCTATCATAGCGATGATCCTAGCACTCTACCAAATATTAAATATGTTATTACCTTAGATGCTGATACGCAATTGCCACTTGAAACAGCAAAGCAATTGATTGGAACTATTGCTCATCCTTTAAACAGAGCGGTTTTCGATCCCCAGAAAGGCATTGTTACAGAGGGCTATGGTTTGCTACAGCCTAGAATAGATGTAAATATAGAAAACTCAAATGCCTCTAATTTTACTAAGATATTTGCTGGGCAGGGTGGAATAGATCCATATACCACTACTGTTTCAGATGTATATCAAGATGCGTTTGGAGAGGGCATTTTTACTGGAAAAGGGATATATGAAGTCGATGTTTTTCAAAGGGCACTGGACAATATTATCCCAGAGAATACAGTTCTCAGCCATGACCTGCTGGAGGGCAGTTATTTGAGAACTGGTCTTGTGACCGATATAGAACTAATTGATGGGTATCCTGGGAAATACAATTCATATATGATGAGGCTCCATCGCTGGACAAGAGGAGATTGGCAACTATTATTATGGATATTTGGCAAAAACCCACTATCAAAATTGTCTAAGTGGAAGATGATAGACAATCTTAGAAGAAGTTTGCTATACCCGTCTTTTGCAATAATAATTTTTCTGAGCTTATCTACGCTTCGTAATAGTAGTATTGTATGGATTTGTCTGACTCTAATTGCTTTATGTGCGCCTGCTTTGAGTTATTTTATTCATCTCATGTTTATTGGAGACTATCGAACATATATTACAAAGAAGAGCGCCACTGTAGTTACAGGCTTTAAGGCAATAGTTATTCAACTGGGGCTAATTCTAACTTTTGCACCATACCAAGCTTTCTTAATGGCAAATGCCATTCTCAAAACCATAATGAGAGTGCTTGTCACAAAGAGAAATCTGCTTGAGTGGGTAACAGCAGCCGATATGGAATTGGCGCTCAAAAACGATTTGATCAGTTATTATAGGAGAATGTGGTTATCACCTGTATATGGGACAACGATTCTATTGCTTTGCATGTACTTCCGCAAAGAATATATTTTGTGGAGTATAGCTACTTTTATATTATGGCTTTTAGCGCCATGGCTTGCGTATTATATAAGTAAACCTGTGGATGCTAGAGGAAAGGTGCTTAGTAGCGAGAGCTTATTTGAACTTAGGCTGCTAGCAAGAAAGACCTGGTGCTATTTCGATGAGTTTGCAAGTCAGGAAGAAAACTATCTACCTGCTGACAACTATCAAGTCGAGCCATACAAAGGCGAGGCTCATCGAACATCTCCCACAAATATTGGGCTATTATTGGTGTCTAATCTAGCAGCTAGAGATATGGGCTATATAAATACATTAGATATGCTAGAGAGAGTACTTAATACCATGGATACTATAGAAAAAATGGATAAATGGAATGGGCATTTGTTTAATTGGTACAACACAACAAACCTCAAGGTGCTTCACCCAAAATTTGTTTCTACGGTGGATAGTGGCAATTTCGCTGGATACTTAATGGTTCTCAAAGAGGGACTTGAGCAGTGGAGAAATAAACCAATTTATGATGAAGTTATGCTTGATGGACTTTTTGATTTGCTAGAGCTTTGTAATACAGAAATAAACAAAGACAATCCATATTTTGATATTGATATTCTAAAAAAACTAACGCAAAAAAGTAGTGATGAAAATAAAGACCCTGCAAATGAAAAAGCTAATCAAATAGAGAGCGTGAAGGATAAATTTAAAGGGTTTATTCCAACTATATCAAAGGGTATAGCTGAGCTTGAAAATAAGGGTAAAACAGGGTATTGGGTTAGAAAATTAGCAAATCAGGTTAGCACTTATCAAACAGCGCAGGAGAAATATGGGGAAAGATTATTTAATAGTTTGAATGAAATCCAGGAGATAAGTATACAAATAGAAAATCTAAAAAATAGAATACAAGTGCTGATAGACAATATGCATTTTATAAACTTGTTTGATACGCATAAAAATCTGTTTACAATAGGTTTTGAGGTAGAGGAAGGGCATGCCAGTAAGTCTTACTATGACCTATTTGCTTCTGAATCAAGACAAACTAGCTTAATTGCAATAGCAAAGGGTGAATTAAGCAAGCAACATTGGTTCAAGCTGGGAAGGAAGCTGATAAACGTAGATGGAAGCAAAGGATTAGTGTCTTGGACGGGGACTATGTTTGAGTATCTAATGCCAAGGCTGATTATAAAGAGCTATCCAAACACTCTAATAGAAAAAACCTATGAGTTTGTAGTAAATACTCAAATAAAGTATGGTCTTAGTAAAAATACTCCATGGGGTATTTCTGAATCTTGCTACTATTCTTTTGATATAGCGCTTAATTATCAATATAGAGCATTTGGCGTACCGTATCTGGGACTAAAAAGGGGCTTGGCAAACGACTTGGTTGTAGCGCCATATGCCACAATTATGGCCATTGATATAGCCCCAAATGAGTGTGTTGAAAACATACAAAAGCTTAAACAACTGGGAGCCGAAGGTCAATTTGGTCTATATGAGGCTGTAGACTTCACAAAGTCAAGACTAAATATTGGTCAAAAATGTGCCATTGTTAAAAGTTATATGGTTCACCATCAGGGAATGAGCATGTTGGCATTTGCAAATTTCTTCAAAGACAACATAATGCAATCTAGATTTCATAAAAACCCACAAATAAAGGCTATTGACTCACTCATGCAAGAGAAATTTCCTACTAATATGGTTATTCCTAAGGAAAATAAAGAGCAACCTTTGTTTGAACTTATCAAACAAGAAAACGGTGAAGAAACAGTTATAAGAAAATATTCAGAGCCATCGATAATTCCAAACATGCATATTCTTTCAAATGGTAACTATACTGTAATGCTTACAGAAAAAGGCTGCGGGTATGGAAAGTGCAATGGAATGGCTGTATACAGATGGATAAATGATTATATGCAAAGTAGTGGAGTATTCATTTATTTGAGGAATGTAAATTCAAATGAATATTGGACAACTACCTATAGCCCAACAAATACAAAACCAGAGGTTTACAAGGCTATTTTCTCACAGCACAAGGCCGAGTATATTCGCAGGGAAGGAAATATTGAGACAAACACTGAGGTGATAGTAAGTGCAGAGGACAACACAGAGATAAGGCGAGTAAGTATTTATAACCATAGTAGTTCAAAAAGGGTAATCGAGCTTACAAGTTACATGGAAGTAGTACTGGCACAACCTGAGGAAGATGAGGTTCACCCTGCATTTAGTAAGCTGTTTGTTAAAACTGAATTTATCGATGAATATGACGGGTTATTGGCAATGAGAAGGAAAAGAGAAGATGTTAAGCAGACTATTTGGGGATATCATACAGTCTCTACAAGTGGAAATGTGCAGGGGAAGGTGGAGTATGAAACTGACCGCTCACAGTTCATTGGGAGAAATAGAAATCTTACTTCACCTAAGTCAATGGAGCCAAATCAACCCTTGTCAAATTTCGTAGGGCCGGTTTTAGACCCTGTTTTCAGCTTGCGTGTAAGGGTGTGTATAGAAGCAGGAGAAAGTGCAATAGTTAACTACTGCATAGGTTCATGCGATACTAGAGAAATGGCAATTGACATGCTGGAAAAATACAGCGACGTTACAGCTGCTGAAAGAGTAATTGAAATGGCTTGGACAAGGAGTATTGTGGAAGCAGGCTTTATTAATATCAACGCATGTGATGAGAAAGCATATTTGAATCTAATGCCTAAGCTACTATTTGGAATGGATAGAAATGACCAATCAGAATATATTCTAAAAAATACTCTCGGTCAAGCTGAACTGTGGCCTTTTGGAATATCTGGCGATTTACCAATAGTATTGGTAACAATAAAAAGTAGGGATAGCGTTGAAGAAATTCAGTGGGTATTAAAACTGTATGATTATTATAGGTTCAAAGGAGTATCTTTTGATCTGGTTATTCTGATTATAGATGAAGAATCATATATCCAGCCACTTCTAGAAATGATCAGAGATATGGCTGTTTCTGGACGTTCTTGTGATCAGATTGACAGAAAAGCTGGGATATTCATCAGAGATGTGAGACAAATGGATCAGAAACAGAAGAATCTTCTATTTACTTGTGCCAAGATAATAATTGATGCTGATAAGGGTATTGCAGACTTGCTTAATAAAGACCTCAATTCAGATAAAAAAATAGTAGTGAAGAAAGAAGAAAAAGATACAAATTACATGAAATTACAGATGGATGAATATGTTCAAGAAGATAAACACAATAGTAATATCATAACAGATCGCAATGAAACTGTAGAGAATGAGTACATCGCACACATCACAGAAAACTTGAAGTTCTTCAATGGAACTGGCGGCTTCTCAAATGACGGAAATGAATATGTCATTTGCTTGAAGGAGGGTGAAAACACACCAGCTCCGTGGTCAAATGTAATTGCAAATGAAAAATTTGGGTTTATATGTACTGAATCAGGAGGGGGATATACCTGGCACCAAAATAGCAGTCAAAATAAGCTTACAACCTGGATAAATGATCCTGTACTGGATACGCCGTCAGAAACCATTTATTTGCATGATACAAATACTGATGATATATGGAGCTGTACTCCTTCACCAATCAGGGAGAGAGAGCCTTATGTTATACGGCATGGATTTGGATATACTAGCTTCTTGCATAAAAGCCATGGCCTTGAACAGGAACTGATTCAGTTTGCAGCAGTTGATACCGCTGTAAAAATCAGTATTTTGAAGCTAAAAAATGTTACAGAAAAAGAGGTAGTACTAGATGTTGCATATTACCTGAGACCTGTACTGGGTGTTGGAGTTAGTAAAACTTCTCCGTATATTGTTACAAGCTTTGATGCAAAACTTGGCACGATGTTTGTAGAGAATGTCTACAGTTCTGACTTCAAAGGCGTAGCATTTCTCTCCTGTTCAGAAGAAAATATAACATATACTGGTCAAAGACTTGAGTTCATGGGGCATAATATGGATATTTCTGCTCCTCAAGGAATGAAAACTACTTTGAAGGGTACTGTGGGAGCAGGTCTTGACGCCTGTGCGGTTACTAAGGTTCAAGTGAATATATTGCCCGGAGAAACCAAACAAGTAATATTTTTGTTTGGACAAGACAGCCTTGAAGCTTCACAAGCTCAAATTTCCAAATTTAGAGATATACGTTATGCATATGACGAACTTAACAGAGTTAAGGAAAGCTGGCATAAAAAGCTCAAACAGATACAGGTTTGTACTCCAGATACATCGATGAATATTCTTCTTAATGGATGGTTGCAATATCAAGTTCTATCCTGCAGAGTATGGGCGAGAACGGGCTTCTATCAAGCTGGGGGAGCTTTTGGTTTCCGTGATCAATTGCAAGATGTAATGTCACTGGTATATACTTTGCCTGAAATTACTAGAAATCAAATATTACTTCATTGCAGGCATCAGTTTGCTGAAGGTGATGTGCAACACTGGTGGCATGACCAGAAAATTAATGGAATTAGAACAAGATACTCTGACGACCTGCTTTGGTTACCCTATGTAACCTGTGATTATATTAATGTCACTGGAGATTATGATATTTTAAATATAAATGAGAGCTATTTGCAGTCTGCCATTTTAGGAGATAATGAACATGAGAGATATGAAATACCAGAAGTCGCTGAAGTAACTGGCTCAGTTTATGAGCACTGCACAAAGGCAATAGACAGAGGACTTAAGTTTGGTTCTCATGGAATACCATTGATGGGCGGCGGAGACTGGAATGATGGTATGAATATGATTGGGATACTAGGCAAGGGTGAAAGCATATGGCTAGGATGGTTCCTATACTGTGTTCTCCAGAAAATTATCCCTATTTGCAGACATATGGGAGATGATGAAAGAGCGGATACCTATCAAGCTAATGCTACTAAAATAATTGAAGCATTAGAGAAGGAAGCTTGGGATGGAAGCTGGTATAGAAGAGCATATTTTGACGATAGTACTCCTTTGGGTTCAATTCAGAATGAAGAGGGAAAGATTGACTCACTCTCACAATCGTGGGCGGCAATATCTGCTGCAGCTAAGGGTAGTAGAGTAGAAGAAGCTATGAGCGCTGTCGAAAAGTATTTGATTGATAAGAAAAATGGATTAATAAAGTTGCTAGCACCGCCATTTTATAATAGTGAGCTAAATCCTGGTTACATCAAAGGATACCTACCAGGAGTAAGAGAAAACGGCGGACAGTACACCCATGCAGCCACATGGGTAATATATGCTTTCTCTCAATTGGGGAAAGGAGAACAGGCCTGGGATCTTTTCAATATGATAAATCCTATAAACCATGCTAGAACAAATATGGAGTGTATGACCTACAAAGTAGAACCTTATGTATTGGCGGCCGATGTTTATGCAGTTTACCCCAATGAAGGTAGAGGTGGCTGGACATGGTATACTGGCGCTGCTGGCTGGATGTATAGAATAGGCATAGAGAATATTTTGGGAATTAAAAAGCAGGGTAATTACTTGATAATTGACCCGTGTATCCCCAAAAAACTCAGTGAGTATTCAATAAGATATTTACACGGTGATTCTGTTTACAATATAGTAGTTAAAAATCAAGGCGGCGAAAATACAGTTGTCAAGCAGATAATAATAGATGAAAAGACGGCTGATACTAATAAAATAGAGCTGATTGATGATGGAAGGACCCATAGGGTAGAGGTTATGATGCTGTAAAATTTAACAACATTGGCTCCCATTATAAAGACAAATGATATCAATGTAAGTAAAAATTTCATTTTAATATGAAATAAATTGACTTTCTACGCTGTTTATACCCCAACTTTATATCAAATTTGATATAATTAAAATAGTTATTTAAAACTTTGTTGAGGAGGAGCCAAATGAGTCTCATTAATAAAAAGGAATTACCTTTCAGGCAAATTCATCTGGATTTTCATACATCTCCGTTTATTGGTGGAATAGGAGAAAAGTATAATACAGATGAATTTATTGAAACACTAAAAAAAGCACATGTAAATTCAATAAATTTGTTCACAAAATGTCATCACGGAATGTTTTATTATCCAACACAAATAGGTACCATGCACCCTAATTTAAAGTTTGATTTATTCGGTGAGCAAATACGTGCATGTAAGGAAAATGGCATAAGAGCGCTTGCGTATACCTGTGTAGCTTGGAATGAAGATTGGGCAGATAGGCATCCTGAATGGCAAGTAATTAATTTTGATGGTATACTGGGTGATAGAAATCCATTCTCTAACGAGTATACTACTTGGCGTTCTTTGTGTATCAGTAATAAGGAGTATATACAGCTTCTAAAAGAGGAATTCAAGGAAGTTTATGATTTGTATAAACCGCAAGGATATTGGATAGATATTGTATTAGGAAGAACTTGTATATGCCCTGAGTGCAAAAAACAGATGAAGGCTTTGGGCCTAAATGTTCAGAAGCTTGAGGATGTAAAGAGACATGATAGAATTGCAGAGATAAATTTTTGCAAAGAGATGTATGAGTACCTAAAGGGTATGGATGACAACATGGAAATCTATTTTAACACTCATCCATATGAGCTAGATGACGCAGAAGATTTAGAAATATCATCTGTCCAAAAAAGAAAATACTTTTCGTTTATTGACATAGAGTCTCTCCCAAGTGATATGTGGGGGTATACACATTTCCCTATAGCTGTAAATTATGTAAATAAATATGAACAAGAAATAACAATGATGAATGGAAAGTTCCATGTTTCATGGGGAGATTTTGGTTCGATGAGAAACTTGGAGGCTCTGGAATATGAGTGCTTTAGAGCAGCAGCAAATGGTGCTAAAGTATGTATTGGCGACCAATTACACCCCAGTGGAAAAATTGATGCTAATGTTTACTCTAGAATAGGGCAAGTTTACGAAAGCATTGAGCAAAAGGAGCCCTGGTTAATAAATACATGCAAAAAATCAGAGGTTGCTGTTGTAATACCTTCTAAAGCATGTTCTTCTAATCCACAGATTGGTAATTTAGTGGAAGAAGGAGTTTATAGGGTATTAAGTGAATTACATATCCCTTTTGATTATGTAAACTTTGTAGATGATATTTCAAAATATTCTCTGGTAATATTACCTGACAACGTGCAGCTTAATAGAAATATGGCTTTAAAACTAAATGAGTATTATAATATGGGCGGTAAGCTTTTGGTTACTGGTAAATCAGCAGTTAGCCAAGTAACAAATCAGTTTTTGCTTGATTGCATAGGATGCCAATTCATCAGCGAGGCGGATTATGATGTAAGATATATAAGACTTACTGACGTAGCTTTCGAGGAGATACCACATATTGACCATGTTCTATATACAAAGGGTTACACAATAAAAACCGATAAAGAAGTATTAGCAGAAATAGTGCCACCTTATTTCAATAGAAGCTTTGATAAGTTTTGCTCACACAGGCAAACTCCACCAATGCTTCAATCTTCTGGTGAGCCTGCTATCGTTAAGAACGATAGGTGCATTTATATATCATCGCCACTTTTTACTGACTATGTAAAGAATGGTTACAAGGTATATAGAGATATACTGCAGACGTGCATAGCTTTGATATACGAGCAACCACTAGTTAGGACTGATCTACCTGCTATTACTGAACTTACGGTTAGAGAAAATAATGAAGGTATAGTAGTTCACTTACTCAACTATATAATTCAAAGAAAATGCAAAGTTTTGGATACAATTGAGCACAGATTGACAGTTACCAATAAATTTGTTGAGATAAAATGTAATTTTACACCTTCAAGTGTAATGCTAGTCCCTCATGGAGAAAAGCTAGATTATTTATATAGTAATGGGTATGTTCACGTTAAGTTGTCAGAAATACAGGGGCACACAATGATATATATTCAGAAATAAAGATATAATATAATATAAAATGGATAGAAATATTTCTATCCATTTTATTGTTATTTTAACTAGTAGGGTTATATTAGTTTGCATTTAAACGCTTAAATAGTGGCCGTATGCTTTCGTAATATTATACAATCCAAAACATTCTGAAATTTGACAAAAGTCCAAATAATATATATATTATTTGTGGGGAATTAAATTTTAGAAAAAGGTGGGTAAAATTAGTGAAAACACCTAAGATATTGGTAGTTGGAAGTATTGTAATGGATCTAATTTATAGTACTTCGAGGGTTCCAAATGAAGGCGAAACAGTAAATAACGGTTTATCATTTGCGTCCGCACCAGGTGGGAAAGGTGCAAATCAAGCAGTGCAAGCTGCAAGACTTGGCATAAACGTGACGATGGTTGGGAAGCTTGGAAAAGACATATTTGGAGATGAATTACTAAAAGCAATTCAAGAAGCTGGCATTAATACTGACAATATATCGAGGGATGAGACATGCTCTTCAGCTGTCAGCAACATATTATTAGAGGTTGTTCCAGGCAAAAAAACGAAAAACAGAATATTAGTTGTGCCAGGTGCAAATATGAAGCTTACTGTTGATGATGTAAAGTTTTTAGAAGACAAAATTTCAGAGTATGACCTTGTTATTATGCAGCTAGAAATTCCTTTGGAGGTCAACCGAAGGGTTACAGAATATGCATATGCAAAGGGAGTTCCAGTCATGTTAAATTCAGCTCCATATGAGGCCTTAGACGATGAACTTCTTTCAAAGTTAACTTATATATCTCCAAATGAGCATGAAGCCTGTGGTTTAACTGGAATTAAAACAACCACAGATGATGGTAGTATTGACATTGAAAAAGTTGAAATGGCAGCAAAGGCTTTGTTAAATAAAGGTGTTAAAAATGTAATTATCACATTAGGTAGCAATGGTGTAGCCTTTATGAATAAAGATGTTTTTGTTGTGAAGCCTTGTGTGGATATAGTTAAGGTAGTAGATCCGACAGCGGCAGGTGATTCATTTACCGGTGCTTTCTGCTCGGCAGTATGTATGGGTATGACAACAGAAAAAGCGCTTGATTTTGCTAACTATACAGCAACTCTGACAGTCTCAAAATTGGGGGCAATTACATCTTTACCTACAATAGAAGAGGTGAAGGATCTGATGAAAAAGGATAGTTATAAAGAAAACTAAGGAGGAATTTGTTATGGACAAGTCTTTAGACACTATATTAAAGGATTTTGTAAGCATTTCTTTGGAGGGAATGCAAGCATTGAGTAAAGAAATAAGCCTAGACTTTTATGATAAAGCAGTTGAATTAATTTTGGATGCTGAGAAAAATGGAAACAGGGTTCATATTACAGGAATAGGAAAGCCAGGGCATGTTGCAGGTTATGTTGCTTCACTGCTTTCGTCAACAGGAACACCTACATATGAATTGCACGGAACTGAAGCGGTACATGGTTCATCTGGTCAAGTAAGATCTGGGGATGTAGTAATAGCAATATCAAATAGCGGTGGAACAGCTGAACTAAAAGCGACTGTTACAACATTAAAGAATAATGGAGCTAAAATCATAGCTGTAACTGGCAAAAGTGAGTCATGGTTGGCAAAGAATTCCGATGCTTTTCTTTATGCGGGTGTAGAAAAAGAAGGAGATCCTCTTAACAGAGCACCAAGGGCATCTATACTTGCTGAAGTGTTCATTCTTCAGGGGCTTAGTATTTTGCTGCAATGCAAAAAAGATATAACACCAGAGCAGTATGTGAAGTGGCATCCAGGAGGGGCACTTGGACAAATAAGGGATAATGAGGCGAAATAAGTAAATCATTGATAAATATGAGGGATTCATGCATAAGATAGGCATGGATCCCTCAATAGCATTATCGTAATATAACAATTAGAAATTACTAAATATCGTTTTGTATTTTATGTTTTAAAATTAAATTATAAAAATTTGATTAAATGATTCATTTTATCAAAAACTATACTTGAAGCAAGGTGAAATGGAGGAAGACAATGATTTTAGATACATTAGACAATATAAGTCTATATACCGCATTAAACAGCAGATTTGAAAAAGCCTTCCGATTTCTTAAAGATACTGCACTCGAAAGCCTTAACGTAGGAAAGTATCAGATTGATGGGGAAGATATTTTTGCGTTAGTACAATCCTATACCACTTCCGCTTCTGAAGAAAAAAGATGGGAAGCACACAAAAAATATATTGATATTCAATATGTAGTTACAGGTAATGAAATTAATGAGTGGATTCCTACAGATATGTTGAAAGTACTTGAGGAATACTCCGATGAAAAGGATATAGCTTTTTTTAAGGAGCCAGATCAATGGACGTCAGCCAAATTGAAGGATGGATACTTCACAATTTTTTTTCCAGAGGATGCACACAAACCAGGATGTTTAATAGAAACACCAAGTCAAGTGAAAAAGGTAGTAGTAAAAGTAAAAATATAGAAGATATAATACGTGAGTGAATTATGCAAGTTGCTTATATTTAAAATTTTGTTTTATACGGAGGATTTTAAAATGATGAAAAGATTATTTATGTATCTCGTTATGTTTAATGCTGATATTTAGCATTGTTGGCTGTACCGGATCTAACAATCAAGACAGTGCAACTGGTTCTGTAACTTCTTCAACAAGCGATTCAAATGCAAACAAAAGAGGTTAACCTACGCATGGCGTGGTGGGGTTCGCAATTGCGCCATGATGCAACCTTAAAATCTATTGAAGTAATGAAACAAAAATATCCTAATATAACTATAAAACCTGAGTATTCCAGTTATGACACATATTTCGGCAAAATCACTACGCAGATTGCGGGTGGAGATGCTCTTGATATCATTCAATTAGATTTGGCTTGGATGGACTCATTCACATCAACTAATGTGCTTTTGGACTTGACACCTTACGTTAAAGACAAAACATTGAAAACAGAAAAAATTGATACTGCCGGTATTGATCCTCCATATCCTATAGGCTACGCTGAAGTTGAAAAGAAACAGGGGAAAGTATTGCACTTGGTAAAACATCCATTGAAAGTGCAGTTGATAAATTTATAATAGAAGCAAATAAAATACTTATACAAGCCAAAAAATAATAAGTAAGAAGTGAATAAGTTTACTACCTACGTTTGATATGCTATATTAGGAATGACCAAATAATAAATTCCCATTTTTCAAGGGTCTATTATTTAGCCATTCCTTACTATGTAAAAACTATGACAAAAAATAAATTTTAATTATAAAGGAGTATGTATATGGCTAAGATTAAAATGAAAACTCCACTTGTTGAGATGGATGGAGATGAGATGACCAGAGTAATCTGGAAGATGATAAAGGATATTTTATTATTTCCTTATATCGATTTAAAAACAGAGTACTATGATTTGGGGCTTGAATACAGAGAAAAAACCGGTGACCAGGTAACAATAGATTCTGCATTGGCCACTAAAAAATATGGTGTTGCAGTAAAATGTGCAACAATTACACCTAATGCTGACAGAGTTAAGGAATACAATCTGACTCAGATGTGGAAGAGTCCAAATGGAACAGTAAGAGCTATCTTGGACGGTACTGTTTTTCGTGCACCAATACTCGTGGACAGCGTAAAGCCATTTGTTAAGACTTGGCTTAAGCCGATAACTATTGCAAGACATGCCTATGGAGATGTATATAGAAATGTTGAATTCCGTGTACCTGGAGCAGGAAAGGCTGAATTAGTATTTACAAACGAAAAGGGTGAGGAAACCCGTCAAACTATATTTGATTTTGAAGGTGCAGGAGTTATACAGGGAATGCACAATATAGATAAATCTATTGAAAGCTTTGCAAGATCCTGCTTGAGTTTTGCATTGGATCAGAAACAAGATATCTGGTTTGCAACTAAGGATACTATTTCTAAGCAATATGACCATAGATTTAAAGATGTTTTCCAAGAGATATATGAAAACGAATACGATGCCAAGTTTAAAGCAGCAGGTATTGAGTATTTTTATACCTTGATAGATGATGCTGTAGCACGTGTTATCAGATCAAAGGGCGGCTTTATATGGGCATGTAAAAACTATGATGGAGATGTTATGTCAGACATGGTTGCCACAGCTTTTGGTAGTCTTGCAATGATGACTTCTGTACTTGTTTCGCCAGAAGGCTATTATCTATATGAAGCTGCTCATGGTACTGTTCAACGACATTATTATCAGCACTTAAAGGGACAGGAAACTACCACAAATTCTATGGCAACCTTATTCGCTTGGACTGGTGCACTTCGCAAAAGAGGTGAGCTAGATGGAATTGCTGAGCTTGTTAATTTTGCTGACAGACTGGACAAAGCATCTATCCAAACAATTGAAAATGGAATAATGCCAAAAGAACTTGCAGTACTATCAGAATTAAAGGAAATAAGGACTGTAAATGCTGAACAATTTCTTATTGAGATAAAGAAGACTTTTGACTCAAAGTGATATAACATTTTTCTAGCATGTGAAAGTAACTAGGACTGAGAAATAAACTTTATAGCAGTAAAACTAAATTAACACTAGTAAAATCAAATATTTTTTGATTTTGCTAGTGTTAATATTATTTTGGCATTAATTATGATAAAATGAAGCTTATAATATATAAGCTTGCAATATTTTGATTGAAATCACCTTATTAGAAATAAAAAATAGGAGGAAAATCATGAACAATCTTATTAAGCCTAATGGTTATAAGCCAAGCCTTAATATCCTAATGACCGAAGTTGCTATTAAACAGACAAAGGATTATTTTGAGGATGAGCTTGCAAAGGAATTGAAGTTAATTAGAGTTTCAGCGCCATTATTTGTTAGACCTGAGACCGGATTGAATGACAACCTAAATGGAGTTGAGAGGGCAGTCGCTTTTGATGTAAAGGGTATTGGTGGGGAAACTGTCGAAATTGTACACTCACTTGCGAAATGGAAAAGAATGGCGTTGAAACGCTATAGTTTTGCATATGGAGAGGGACTCTATACAGACATGAATGCAATTAGAAGAGATGAGGATATGGACAACCTGCATTCTGTTTATGTTGACCAATGGGACTGGGAAAGAATAATTCAAAAAAGTGAAAGAACAGAAGAAACCTTGAAACAAATAGTAAGGGAGATATTTTCTGTTTTCAAGAGAACTGAGGACTATTTAGTTGGACTATACCCTGATTTATTGCGTTACTTGCCAGAGGATATTTTCTTCGTTACAACCCAAGAACTAGAAGATATGTATCCAACTTTAAGCCCAAAAGAGAGAGAAAATATGCTTTCAAAAGAAAAGAAGGCTATATTCATTATGAAGATAGGTGATTTGCTCAATTCGGGAATCAAGCATGATGGAAGAGCTCCAGATTATGATGATTGGTCATTAAATGGTGATATTGTATTCTACTATCCTGTGCTGGACATGGCTTTTGAGGTATCTTCAATGGGTATCAGAGTTGATGAGGATTCACTAGTTGAACAGCTCAAAAAGGCTGGATGTGAGGATAGAAAGAATTTCAAATTCCATAAGGATATTATAAGCAAAGAGCTTCCTTACACCATAGGCGGAGGCATTGGACAATCGAGGATTTGTATGTTTTTCTTAGGGAAAGCGCATATTGGAGAGGTTCAAGCTTCTGTATGGGACGATGAAATGATTTCCGAATGTTCTAACAATAATATTAATTTATTATAAAGAAGACTTAGTTCAGATGAATTTTGTACAATGGAGTACAAAATTATATACAAATACTTTATGTTCGATGGGTTTTGACATATTATAGTATTAGTTATGTTGTATTTGCTAAAAAGTTGGCAAGTACATTGAAATTGGTACTAAGGAATAACCAAATAATAAAACACAATTTTGAAGGGAGAAATTTTTTGTCAAGACAAGGCGGAGGAAGGCGTAATAATTGCTTTATCTCAGCGGCTTTACTAATACTCCCGATTACACAAGCCGGAGTAAGTACCGCCAAGCTTCGAAATAAGGGCGACTAAAGTTCAGAAAACTTCATCTGAACTAAGTCTTCTTTATTGCAATTGACGACAACGAAGTATTGGCGGAAAATAGCCCCTTCAAAAATGGGAAGTTATTATTTGGCTGTTCCTACGCGTATAGTTGGTATTGAATGTGTCAAAAATTTAGTACAAAGGAGTACAATAAAATGGGATATTCGGAAATAAAAAAAATATTTAGATCACCTCAAGATTATATAGGCAAAACTATATCAGTTCCAGGATGGGTCAAGACCGTTCGTGATTCCAAGACATTTGGATTTATCGAACTAAATGATGGAACCTTCTTTAAAAATCTTCAAATAGTTTTTGAAGCAGACAAACTCGACAATTTTAATGAAGTGGCAAAGCTTTCAGTTGGATCAACAATTGAGGTTGAAGGTGAATTGTTTGAAACGCCAAACTCAAAGCAACCCTTTGAACTAAAAGCTACTAAAATTGTTATAGAAAATTTGTGTCCTTCTGACTATCAGCTTCAGAAGAAAAGACATTCCTTTGAGTTCCTGAGGACAATTTCACATTTAAGACCAAGGACAAATACCTTTTCAGCAGTATTTAGAGTCAGGTCATTAGCAGCTTTTGCTATTCACCAATTCTTTCAACAAAGAGGCTTTGTAAATGTACACACCCCATTAATCACTGGCAGTGATGCCGAGGGTGCAGGTCAGATGTTCAGGGTTACTACACTTGACATGAAAAATCCACCAAAAAAAGAGAATGGGCAAATAGATTATTCTCAGGATTTCTTCGGAAAGGAAACCAGTCTGACTGTTAGTGGACAGTTAACTGGAGAAGCATATGCTCTTGCCTTTAAAAACATTTATACCTTTGGGCCTACCTTCAGAGCTGAAAATTCAAATACCGCAAGACATGCAGCTGAATTTTGGATGATTGAGCCTGAAATTGCGTTCTCTGACTTAAAGGATGATATGGTGTTAGCTGAAGATATGCTAAAGTATGTAATCAATTATGTTTTGGAAAATGCTCCTGAAGAAATGGAGTTTTTTAATAGCTTTGTTGATAAAACACTTCTAGAAAGGTTGTCAAATGTTGTGAATTCTGATTTTGCACACATTACCTATACAGAAGCTATAGAAATCCTCAAAAAGAATAAAGACAAATTTGAGTTTCCTGTTGAATGGGGTTGCGACCTACAAACTGAGCACGAGAGATATATAACTGAACAAGTGTATAAGAAGCCTGTATTTGTAACTGATTATCCAAAGGGAATTAAAGCGTTTTACATGAGAACGAATGAGGATAATAAGACAGTAGCAGCAATGGATTTACTTGTTCCAGGTATAGGTGAGATAATTGGTGGGAGCCAGAGAGAGGAACGTCTTGACGTTCTCGAACAGAAAATGGAAGAGATGGGCCTAAATAAAGAGGATTACTGGTGGTACTTAGAGCTTCGTAAGTTTGGGGGAACTAAGCATGCTGGTTTTGGGCTTGGCTTCGAAAGGGCTATCATGTACCTTACTGGTATAACCAACATAAGAGATGTAATACCTTTCCCAAGAACAACAGGCAGCTGTGAGTTTTAAGGAAATTAATATTACTAAGGAATAGAGTATCATAGCAATTGAAAGGGGCTATCTTTTAGGTAGCCTCTTTATTATTGTGCGCCACGCATGGCGATTAACTAGGTGGTGAAAGTCCACTGTGGGGGTCTGTAGTTACCAACCACTAGCCAAGAGCAAGGGTGTCCATAGTGATGTGGAATCTGAAGGAAGCTGGAAGGCAAAGTTCCGACCCA
>DATCID010000143.1:0-11739 GCA_036507975.1 Ruminiclostridium sp. | reverse complement strand
CTTGTTCAGGGAAATAATAAAAGATATATTGTTTCTTTTTCAGCATTTGCTCCAACTGACAACCCTGTCATTTGTGTTTTGGTGGTACTGGATTACCCAGACGTATATAATCCCGGCGGTGGCATGCTGGTTGCACCTGTTGTGGGCAAATTAATAGATGACATTTTAAGCTATAAGGGTATTGAAAAAGAATATTCAGTGGAGGATCAAAAGCTCTTACTACAAGAGGCTCAGGTTCCTGCTGTAAAGGGAAAGACTGTTGAAGAAGCCATTAAACTATTGAAACAAAGCAAGCTTGAGTATAAAATAGAAGGAAGCAATAAGGATATGAAGGCTATTGTGGAGGAGCAGACTCCAAAATCCACTGTTTTATTACATGAAAATTCATTGGTGGTACTATATACATATAAGCCTAAAACTGAGGCTCTCACGATGGTACCAAATGTAAAAAATAAAACAATATCTGAAGCGACTCAGGTCTTTAAGACTGCTGGAATAAATATCCGCATTAATGGTACTGGTACAGCAGTTAACCAAAGCGTAGATGCGGGGAAGAATGTTTGCAAAGGAGAGGTAATAGAGGTAGAGTTTAGAAACATTGTTTCAGATTAGAGGTGTAAGTTATTAAAATATAAGGCAATAATGATTATGTGGCTATCAAAATTAAGTTATAGGGGGTGTTTTAATTGCTACTTCGTGAATTAATTAAGGGTTTAGATATTAAAAGTGTGCAAGGAAGTTTGGATGTAGACATTGATGGTATTGCTTATGATTCAAGAAAAACAAGACAGGGTACTTTGTTTGTGTGTGTTGAGGGAACTGTTGTCGATGGACATCTATACATAGATGATGCTATAGAAAATGGAACAAAAGCTTTCTTAGTGCAAAAGCACGTAGAGGTTCCTGAGGGTATAACTGTTATAGAAATAGAGGATACAAGATATGGGTTGGCATATGTTGCAGATACTTTTTTCGGGCATCCTTCAAATAAGTTTAATTTGATTGGAATTACTGGTACAAAAGGGAAAACTACTACATCATATATGGTGAAGGCAATACTTGAAGCAGCAAACCACAAGATAGGCTTGATTGGAACAGTTGCAAATTTAATCGGGGATGAGGTGCTGTATACTTCGAGAACTACTCCCGAATCTTTTGACTTGCAAAGCCTATTTAACGATATGGTAGACAAAAAAGTGGATACCACAGTTATGGAAGTGTCATCTCAGGGTCTGGATTTACACAGAGTTGCCAGATGTGAGTTTGATATCGGTGTATTTACTAACTTTTCGAGAGATCACATAGGACCTAAAGAGCATGCGACTCTAGAGGATTATTTTAATGCAAAAGCAAAGCTTTTCAAAATGTGCAAGCAAGCTATTATAAATATTGACATTGAGCATGGAAGGAAAATGGCAGAGCTTGCCGAGTGTAAGGTCATAACTTATGGCTTAAGTTCGGAGGCCGACATACGGGCAATAGAAATAGTGAAAAAGACTGCTCATACCTCCTTTAAACTTATTTCTCCATGGGGTAGCACCACTATTGAGACCGATCTTCAGGGAGAGTTTAATGTATATAATGCTCTTGCCGCAATTGGGGCATGCTGCTTAATACCGGGTATAACACTAGAAAATGTGAAGGCAGGTCTTTTGCATGTAAATGTGCCAGGTCGAATGGAATCTGTTCGTACGGATAGCAATTATTCTGTTCTAATAGATTATGCTCATTCTCCAGATAGCTTAGAGAAAGTGCTTTCCACAGTTAAAGAATTTGCTCATGGCAGAGTTGTGAGCCTATTTGGCTGTGGAGGTGACAGGGATAATGGAAAGAGGCCTGCAATGGGTACTATTTCTGGAAATATTGCTGACTTTTCCATAATAACCTCTGATAATCCAAGAACAGAGGAGCCTGAAAAAATAATAAATGACATAGAAGTTGGTATGCAAAAGACCAACGGGAAATATATTAAAATAACAGATAGAAGGCAGGCAATAAAATTTGCACTTGAAAATGCGCAGGATGGAGATATAATAATACTGGCAGGTAAGGGGCATGAAACATATCAGCAATTTAAGGATAAAACCATTCACTTTGACGAGCGAGAGGTGGTAGACGAATTGCTGGTGGAGCTCGGAAGGAGATAGATGGAGGTTAATATGATTTCTTTTGGCTGTGCAGAATTGGCTGAGGCGGTGAGAGGACAGTTACTATGGGGGACTGCTGAGCAAGTGTTTGTCGGAGTTACCACAGATTCGAGAAAAGTGGCTAAAGATAATCTGTTTATTCCACTAGTAGGCGAAAAGTTTGATGGACATGAGTATATTGAGCAATGCTTTAATGCGGGTGCGGCAGTTTGCTTAACTGAAAAGCTAATACCACAGATTGGTGAAGGTACTGCTATTTTAGTCAATGACACAGCAAAGGCCCTCCGAGATATTGCTACTTGGCATAGGAACAAGTATAATATTCCTGTTGTAGGAATTACTGGAAGCGTAGGGAAGACAAGTACAAAGGATATAATTGCTTGCGTGCTAGCCAAACAGTATGTGGTGCTCAAGACACAAGGTAATTTTAACAATGAGATTGGTCTACCATTAACACTTCTAAATCTAGATGATACCCATGAAATTGCAGTTATTGAGATGGGTATGAGCGGCTTTGGTGAAATCAGCAGGCTTACTGCAATTGCTCAGCCTCAAATTGCTGTTATCACAAATATAGGAGTATCCCACATAGAAAAGCTGGGTTCTCAGCAGGGAATATTAAAGGCAAAGATGGAGATCCTTGAAGGTCTTAGGGACGGAGGACTGGTCGTGCTAAATGGTGACGATCCTTTACTAATGGAGCTAAATGGAAGATTAAATATTAAGACAGTATTCTATGGAACGAATTCTGAACTTGATTACGTTGGGCAGGATTATGAGTCCTTAGGTGAAGCAGGTACCCGCTTTAATATTATAATAGGTGAACAGATATACAAGGTAGCTGTTCCAGTACCTGGTGCTCATAATGTCTATAATGCACTTGCTGCAATAGCTGTTGGAATTGAATTGAACATCCCAATGAATGTAATTATAGAAGGGATAGCACAGTATAGCCCGGGAAATATGAGGCAAAATATAATTACATATAACGGTATGAAAATTATTAATGATGCCTACAATGCTAGCCCACAATCAATTCAGGCTGCCATTAACGTATTGGAAGAGCTCTCTTCTAAAACACGAAGTATAGCAATTTTGGGTGACATGCTGGAAATGGGAAATATGGCAGAAGAGCTGCACTATTCGGTTGGAAGCTTTATTAAGGACAAAAAAATAGATTATCTGATAACTGTAGGTAAGGATTCTAAAAATATAACCCAGGCAGTAACTGATTCGGGTAATCAAATAATAAAACTACAGCATTTTGATAATAACAATGAAGCACTAATATATATCTTGAGCATTATTAGACAAGGTGATTTTATTTTGATTAAAGGCTCAAGAGGCATGAAGATGGAACAGATTGCTGACGGAATTATGAAGTCTGAAATTAAAGTTCCATAATAAAAAACAGGGGGAAATTGTATTGCTTACTTTTTCTTTGACATCTGAACATTTATTAGCGTTTGCGGCTGCGTTTGTATTAGCACTTATTGCAGGTCCTATTTTTATTCCATTTTTGAAGAAATTGAAGTTCGGACAGACAGTAAGGGATGATGGTCCACAAACTCATTTAAAGAAAATGGGTACACCAACAATTGGTGGCCTAATATTTATTATACCCATTACATTAGTATCGCTGTATTATTCTCAGAAATATCCGGCTATAATACCTATACTACTCGCAACATTAGGCTTTGCAGCAGTTGGCTTTGTAGATGACTTTATTAAGGTGGTTAGAAAAAGGAAAGATGGACTTTATGCCGGACCAAAGACGTTCATGGAATTGATTGTATGTGTTTCATTTGCTTTTTACGTCATTAAATATACAGAGGCTGGAAGCTCAATAGTAATACCTTTTACAAGTTTTGTTATTCAACCATGGCTATATTTCCTTTTTATTGTGGTTTTTATGTATTTCTTTTCAAATGCAGTCAATATTACAGATGGACTAGATGGTCTGTGTGCGGGAGTTACTCTGGTAGTTGCAATATTTTTTACAATAGTAGCACTGACGAATACTGAATGGGGATATATCAAAATATTTTCAGCTGCGATTGCTGGTGGATGTCTTGGCTTTCTTGCATTCAACATTTATCCCGCAAAGGCGTTCATGGGTGATACTGGCAGCTTGGCATTAGGCGGCGCATTAACAACTATAGTGATTATGATGCGGATGCCACTAATTTTGCTTGTGGTTGGTGGAATATATTTAATTGAAGCCATATCTGTTATTTTACAAGTAGGTTCATTTAAATTAACTGGAAAGCGGATATTTAAGATGGCTCCAATTCATCACCATTTTGAGTTAACTGGATGGAAGGAAACAAATGTTGTAACAGTATTTATTATTATAACTGTTATATTGGCTATTGCATCGTTGATAATTATAGGAGTGGGTACCACTATATCTTAAATGAATGAATAGTAAACTGTTTTCATATAATTAAAATATGGAAAAAGCTAATAATGCCGGAGGAAATTGATGAAGAATAAGAACAGAAAGCCTTTTGATTTTTGGATATTTGCAGCAGTAATAATATTGCTTTCGTTAGGCACAATAATGGTTTTTAGCTCGAGCTATTATTTTTCAACAAAACAATTTGGTGAGTCATTTTATTTTTTGAAATCTCAATTGTTATATATGGTTTTGAGTATTGGTGTACTGATAATAACAATGAATTTTGACTATAGAAAGTGGGGAAAGATTTCACCACTTATACTTATGGTTAGCATTGGGTTACTAATACTGGTGCTTATTCCCGGTGTTGGAGTAGAAGTTAAGGGTGCTAGGAGATGGCTGGGAGTTGGATCTAGAACTATTCAACCTTCTGAAATAGCCAAGATTGCGCTTATAATGTTTCTTTCATTTAGTTTGTCCAAGAGAAAGGACGTTTTACAAGCATTTAGAAAGGGACTACTGCCATATCTAATGCTAATTGGTTTAGTTGCTGGATTGGTAGTAATTGAACCCCATCTAAGCGGAACGTTGATAATTGTAACTACTTCATTTGTTATACTATTTTGTGCTGGTGCCAAAATATCTCACTTCGTATTAATGTCAGTACCCATTATTATAGCTGCAATTGGAGCAGTTGTGGCAGCACCATACAGACTTGATAGAGTAAAGGCATGGCTTCATCCTTTTGAGCATTATAGAGATGAAGGCTGGCAAACAGTTCAATCACTACTTGCCATTGGTTCTGGTGGATTTTTTGGAAGAGGACTTGGTCAGAGTATGCAGAAGTATCTATACATACCAGAGCCTTATAATGATTATATCTTTGCAGTATTGGCTGAGGAACTTGGTTATATAGGTTCTTTGGTGGTAATGCTGTTATTTTTAGTATTTATTTGGAGAGGAATTAAGGTTGCAATGAATGCGCCTGATATTTTTGGTAGTTTGATGGCCACAGGGATTACATCTTTGATTGGATTACAGTTTCTCTTCAATGTAGCTGTTGTAACAAATTCTATACCTCCAACAGGAATTTCACTTCCATTCTTTAGCTATGGAGGTACATCGCTGATATTTTTGATGTTTGGAGTAGGTATACTACTTAATATTTCTAGGTTTGCAAACTATGAACGATTTTGAGGTGAGAAAATTGAAGGTTTTAATAGCAGGGGGAGGAACTGGAGGACATATAAATCCAGGTCTAGCAATTGCAAAATATATAAAGCAGAAAGAACCGCTAGCTGAAATTACTTTTGTGGGTACAATAAAAGGACTAGAAACCAAGCTTGTTCCCAGAGAAGGGTTTCCGCTAGAGACTATCACAGTTAGAGGCTTCAAAAGAAAGCTTACTTTTGACACTGTTGTAGCGGTGAAGGAATTAATACAGAGTTTTTTTGAAGCTTCAACGCTTATTAAAAAATTAAAACCAGATGTTGTAATAGGCACAGGTGGTTATGTATGTGGACCTGTTTTATATGTTGCAGCAAAAAAAAGAATACCTACGTTGATTCACGAGTCAAATGCATTTCCAGGTATAACTAATAGGTTACTTGAGAAGTATGTCAATCGTGTGGCTATTAGCTTTAAAGACGCCGAAAAGTATTTTAAGGATAAGGGAAAGCTAGTTTATACAGGTAATCCTGTTAGGCAAGAGCTGTTAAATGCAAATAGGCTTGAGGTTATAAAGCAACTAGATATCGCTCCAAACAAACCATTAATAGTAGTAATGGGCGGAAGCAGGGGCGCTAGAAAGATAAACGAAACCGTTGCACAAATGCTAAACAGTTACTTCAAAGGCGAATTCAATTTAATTTTTTCAACAGGAGAAGAGCAATTTGAAGTAATAAATTCTAGTATAAAGATAGATGACAAGTATCAAAAAATGGTTAAGATAGTTCCTTATATTTACGATGTTGACAAGGTATATGTGGCTAGTGATTTGATGATTTGCCGAGCTGGTGCTATCACAATCAGCGAGCTTCAGACTATGGGCATTCCATCAATACTCATCCCTTCTCCGTATGTTACAGCCAACCATCAAGAGCATAATGCTCGTTCACTTGAGAGAGATGGTGGTGCGGTAGTTATATTAGAGAAGGAATTAGATGCAAATATTCTATATAAGCAAATTTGTAATTTGATTTCAAACAAGGATATTTTAAAGAAAATGGCGAAAAATGCTACAAAAAATCGCATGACAGGTTCAGTGGAGAAGATTTACTCATTAATTAAGGAGATGTTATAGAAAAAAAGTTAACTTTTTTGATGAAATTAAATTGCATAAAAATTAAGATAATTTGTAGACTTTAGTAGAATCATATGATAAACTTACTTCCAATAAAAGAACTTTTAAATTAGTCCAGTGAGGCTAGTAAGGGTATATATTGGGGAACTGAGTATTTTTTATTTTTATAGAACCCAACCTTACTGCGCCTAAGTCAGTGAGGTTTTTTTATTTACAAAATTTTTATTTCAAAGGGGATATAAAAATATGTCAGAAAGAAGAATAATTCAGGTCCAAGAAAAAGTTCCGTTTTTAAAGGCACTACCTCTTAGCTTTCAGCATTTGTTTGCAATGTTTGGGGCATCTGTACTGGTACCGTATCTTTTGAATACTGCAACAGGAAAACCAATACAAGTAATTGATACTTCACTAGTACTTTTAATGAATGGTATAGGAACACTTATATACCTCTTTATTTGTCAAGGCAAGTCTCCTGCTTTTTTGGGGTCTAGTTTTGCTTTTATTGCCCCTGCTGTATCTATATTAAAGGGTGGGGGAGATGTTGTAGCAAATTTTCCAAAAGTACTTGGTGGATTTTTTGTAGCTGGTGCAGTTTTTACTATTGTTTCACTAATAGTTGGAAGAGTAGGAACCAAGTGGCTAGATATTGTATTACCTCCTGCAGCAATGGGACCTATAGTTACGCTAATCGGACTTGAACTTGCTGGAACCGCTATGAGTATGTCAAAGGCATTCCCAGCTGATTCTACTGGACAATTCAACAAATATGCAATCATTATTGCTATCAGCACATTAGCTGTTGCTGTTCTAGGAACACTTTTGTTCAGAGGATTTCTATCATCGATTCCAATTCTTGTGGCAGTAGTATTTGGATATGGATTAACAGTAGTAATAAATATATTTGTTCCTGGTTTAATAGATTTTGCTGGAATAGCTAACGAGTCTTTCTTTTCAATGCCCAAGTTTGTAACACCACAATTTAATATAACAGCAATCTTAGTTATTGCTCCAGCTGCTATGGTTGTAATTTCAGAGCATATAGGACATCTTTTTGTTACAAGTAATATTGTAGGTAAGGATTTGATGAAAGACCCTGGTCTTCATAGATCAATGTTGGGCGATGGGCTTTCAACAATGATTTCAAGTATTTCCGGTTCAGTTCCAACAACTACTTATGGTGAAAACATGGGAGTTATGGCAATTACAAAAGTATATAGTGTTTGGGTAATTGGCGGAGCAGGTGTTATTTCAATACTTATTGCTTTCTTGGGATATTTTAAAGGAGCTATTAATAGTATTCCAGTACCAGTAATGGGCGGTGTTTGTTTACTACTCTTTGGTGTAATCGCAGCCTCAGGTATCAGAATGATGGTTGAGTCAAAGATAGATTATAGTAAATCAAAGAATCTGGTTCTTACTGCTATAATATTTATAGTTGGTATTAGTACAGCATATAATCCAATTTATATTCGTGGTATAGAATTCAAAGGAATGGTTGTTGCAACTATAGTTGGTATCGGACTAAGCTTGATAATTTATATACTTGAAAAACTTAAGCTAACAAATGATGCTAATTAAGGTGTAGGATCACAGAACTAGAATTTTTATAAAAAAATCCCTCGCTTCACATTAAAAGGTTCTTTCTCAAGTTAGGATATGTGTTATGTGCGACTCTTCTGATTTTCTGGATATAAAAGAATATTCCAGAGAATTGGGAGAAGTGATATATCCAAATGTGAGAAAGAACCCATTAAAAATGTGGAGCGAGGGATTTTTGAATTTACGAACTTTTTCTAGATTTTAGTCTTAATTTGAGGAATCTTCTTTTACGTCTCATCTCAGATGGATATATAAACACTTCATTTTTAATAAGACTAAGAGAATGTTCGACAATTTTTTTTGCCGATTCATGATCAAAATAATCCCGTTGAGCCTGCTTAATTTCATTTAGCCCTTTTGCATTATCGGATAATAATACTGATACTGCTGAGGACAGAGTTGAAAAATCCTTGCAAAAAATACCTAGCTTATTGTCTACTGCATAATCGGGATTTTCTTTCTCTTGTCCAGGTAATGCACCTGTAATAACTAGAGGTACATTGCAGGCAACTGCCTCCATCATAACATTTGGGCTACCTCTAGTAAAAGCTATATCTGACTTTAACATATAGTCTTGAATTTCTGTAATATATCCATGAACTTCAACTCTCCCAGGGTATTGTTGAGATAAGGTTTTCTCCAGTTTCTCTTTCATTGATGCATTTCTTCCTACCATGATACGTACATTGCAGTTGAAATCATCCAAAAGAATTTTAGCAACAGTACTCATGTCTCCAGAACCTTCTCCGCCACTCATAATAAGGCATTCTAAAGGTCTGTCCAAGCTATAGTCGTCTTTTGGTATCTTGTTTGCGATATGTTGCGTGAACCTTGATCTTACAGGAAATCCTAGTACCTTTATTGATTTCTCGGAAATTCCAAAGCCTAAACATCTTTGCTTTGCTTCTTCAGTTGGACAAATAATGCAGTCTGCTCTTTTATCGGCCCACATAGGTGATATGCTAACTAAATCAGCTACAAAGGTAGCAAAGGGTATATTTATTTTATATTCATTAAGGATGTTTAAAATTGGGGTATTGAAAACAGGGTGGACGGATAAAATTAAGTCTGGCTTGAGTTTTCGGAGGAGCTTTATGAAATTCTCTCTTATTGTTAGTTCTGTAAATTCATAAATAAATGCAGGACTTCTTTTAGAAATCTTCCAAGCCAATTTCCAAAGTTCTTTTGCATTTCGCGTGACCAAACCATAGGATTTGCCTACTTTGATCCACATATTACCACCTAATTCAAAACCATCTATAATATTTATACAAACATCATCGTGCATACTAAACTGTTCTTGTAATGCCTCGCTAATACTTTTATGACCATGTCCAGTGTAATCAGAAGAAATTATTACAACATTTTTCATGTTTTTTTCTATGCCTCCAAAAGTTAATTAAATAATAAATCAATTGCCAACATCTATTATATTATAATACAACAATTTACTCATAAATTGATAGATGCTTTGTGTTAAAGTTTACAAAATAGCAATGAAAATTTCCCACTGCCATATTGTACGAGATATAAATTTATATGTTTGCTTTATTTTTATAATATTTAATATGCCCAAACGTTATAAACACATTACACTTTTCATATATTATCTCAACGGCATTACTAATCTCCCACTTCAAAAAGCAGGAGATAAGTGCTGCCAAGTTTCGAAATAAGGGCGACTAGAGTTCAGATGAAAAAAACATCATCCGAACTAAGTCTTCTTTATCTCAACAAAGTATTCTATAACTCAACTTAAGAACTCTGTTAATATTTCGAAATATATTAGAAAGCTGGGGATGTGAGACTATTGAAAAAAACTGTAAAGATAGTTTTGGCAATGTTTATCATACTATCAATTTTAATTTGTACAAATCTAGCTTCCGCGGATGATACTAATGAAGATGGTGAGATCAATAATATTTTTACTCAGGAGAGCGCAGAGACTGTAGGAAATAAAATTCCAAGAATATCAGCAGGTGCTGCAATTGTTTTGGATACTGTTACTGGCAGAGTGCTTTATGAAAAAAACGCATATACAAGAAGTTCGATTGCAAGTACCACTAAAATAATGACAGCTATAGTTGCTATTGAAAATGGAAATTATGATGAAGATGTTCTTGTGAGTAAAAGGGCTGCAGCAATATCGGGATCAACTATTAATTTGAAGGCGGGTAAAACATATAAGCTGGGCAATTTGTTGAATGCTATGATGATTCGCTCAGGAAATGATGCGGCAATCGCAGTGGCCGAGCACGTTGGGGGCTCAGTTGAAGCCTTTGCTGAGATGATGAACAGAAAGGCAGCTGAAATCGGAGCAACTAATACTAATTTTGTCACTCCACATGGTTTGGATGACCCTCAGCACTATTCAACGCCCTATGACCTAGCTTTAATAACTCAATATGCATTGAAAAACGAGAAGTTTTGCAAAATAGTAGGAACGAAAAGCTCAACTTTTGAGGGCAATAACATCAATAATACTAATGAGATGCTAAGCTTGTATCCCGGTGCTGATGGCGTTAAAACTGGATATACAGGCCAGGCTGGGAGATGCCTTGTAACCTCGGTAACTAAAAATGGCTGGAGAATTATATCTGTAGTGCTAAATTGTGCTTCAAGGACTGTAAGAGCACAGAGCAGCAAGCAAATATTGGATTATGCCTTCGGGAGTTACAAGAGTTATGAATACTTAAAAAAAGGTCAAGAAGTTTCTGAAGTTAAGTTAAATAAAGGACTTGAGGACAAAATTTTAGTTTATTCAGATAGTGATATATCATTTCCACTAAGGCAGGATGAAGTAGATAGAGTAAAAGTAGTATATAATATTCCTAAAGTAAGTGAAGCACCAATTAAAAATGATAGCAAGGTTGGGACAATTGACTATACTCTAGATGGCAAAATACTTGCATCTGCTGATATTATAAACCACAATGCCATTGCAAGGAAGGATTTCTATTATTATTTTGATGCGATTTTCAGAACTTGGGCGAGACTTGTATATAAAGAATAATGGTGGGATAATAGGGGTGTCAAAATTAAAATCAAGTGCTTAGTGAATAGTGAATGGTTAAAAGTGAATAGTTATGGAAAGTCGGCTTCACCGACTGGAAATATAAGGGCAAAGGCTTAGTGAAAAGTGAAAAATGAATAGTGGAGCGCCAAGAAAGCGCCTAAGATATAGCAGGTGGAAATCCTGTGCGGAAAGGGTGAGCCGCCCACCGCTATCCATTCCTTGGAACCGAAAGGGTGACCTTAGGTTTAAGCGTAGGACGGAGAGCTGGTAGGCC
>DATCID010000142.1:0-23642 GCA_036507975.1 Ruminiclostridium sp. | reverse complement strand
GAGATGGCCACACCCGTTCCCATACCGAACACGGAAGTTAAGCATCTCAGTGCTGATAATACTTGGCTGGCGACGGCCCGGGAAGGTAAGTCTCTGCCAGAATTATATCAAAGCCCTAAGCGAATAGCTTAGGGCTTTGTTTATATATTGCACCCCTTATGGGCATGATATAATTGATGTAAATACGAAGTGTAGATTGATAGTGCCAAGCACCTAGTCAAAGACAAGGGTGTCCATCGCTAGGTGGAATCTGTATTATCCGAATAAAATGATTATCCTATTACTCAGATAATCTGAAGGAAGTCGGCGGCAAAACTCTGGTCTGAGGAACACGAACTGCATATAAGGCATATGTTTGTTGGGTGAGTGTGCACAACACAACACAACTATCCGATATGAACGATGTAAAAGCAGCAGATCTATGGAATGAAAGTAAATCGTCTTACCGTGGGAGGTCTCATGGACGTGAGGAAATGAATTTTTAATCACGGTTGAAACAAGATTTGTGATGAGAAGTCAGCAGAGGTCATATTACCAAGACAGTTCATGAATGACTCGGTAAGGACTGAACAATATTGGATTATCCCATTAAATTTATAAACGTTGTACTATAAAACTTATAGTAACTATATCTATAGGCTATATTTTTGATATAATCATGCGGATATTGCAAATATACATCGTTTCTTACATTCTTTTCTATCTTTTAGTATCCTATAATAAGAATACAAGCTTGGTTTAAATAAAGTTATCGGTAACACAAAATTAATGAAACACTTTAAGATAATATTATTTAAAATTTTTGTTCCATTGTCAATGACTGCTATTGCAGCTCTTACGTTATTTTGTATTGTAACGCACTGGAACTCTTGGTTTTACAGATTGATTCTAATGAATCATCCGAAAAATTATCCACTTTAAAGCTATCTTCAAACGCTTATTGATGCTAACTACTGTATTAGACCGTACATTAAAGGAGGCACAGGCATTTGTAGCAGCAATTACAGTATTTAATGTATATCCGCTTTTACAGATGTATTTTACAACTTGTATATTAAAGCGTAGCGTAAAGGGCTAAATTGTATTAATTTAATAGCTACTATTTTCGTGAAAGGAAAGGATGCTAATTATGGCAAAAATTGTTTTTATAGGTGCAGGTAGTATTGTATTCGTAAAAAATCTTATTGGTGATTGTATGTTAACGCCAGTGCTAAGAGATTCAGAATTTGCACTTTTAGATATTGATAAGGAGAAGTTGACCTTAGCAGAAGGAATGTTGCAAAATCTCAACAATAACATTAATGAAGGAAGAGCTACTGTAAAGGCTTACGATATCCAACGTGAAGCATTACAAGGTGCTGATTATGTTATAAATGCTATTCAGGTTGGTGGATACCCATGCATAGTAAATGATTTTGAAATTCCTCTAAAGTTTGGATTAAAACAGACCTATGCAGATACCTTGGGAATAGGCGGAATTTTTAGAGGATTGAGAACTATTCCAGTAATGCTTAAAATTGCTAAGGAAATGGAAGAGGTTTGTCCTAACGCATGGTTATTAAACTATACTAATCCAATGGCAATTGTAACAGGAGCAATCCAAAGGGCTACAAAGATAAAGACAGTTGGATTATGTCATAGTGTACAGGTCTGTGCTAAGGATTTACTTGCAGGACTAGGCATGAATAATGAAAATGTACAATATAAAATTGCAGGTATAAATCATCAGGCATGGCTTTTGGAAGTTACTCAGAACGGAAGGAATTTGTATCCAGAAATTAAACGCCGTTCGGCTCAGAGAACAGAAAAACATAATGATATGGTTCGCTATGAAATAATGAAACACTTTGATTACTATGTGACTGAGTCCACTCAACATAGTGCAGAATATATGCCCTATTTTATCAAGGATAAATATCCAGAGTTACTTGAACAATATGGCATAAAAACACTTATGTACAAGGATTGGGCAAATTCTCAAAAGGAATACTGGGAGAAGTCAAAGAATGAGCTTGTAGTCAATGGAACCTTAACTTATACACGAACGCAAGAATTTGCTTCCCACATATTAGAATCCCTGCAAACTGGAAAGTTATATAAGATAGCCGCTAATGTGCTAAATCATGGGTACATTACTAACCTGCCAGATTATAGCTGCGTTGAAGTACCTTGTATGGTAGATGCAAGTGGTATTTCCCCATGCTTTGTCGGTGCATTGCCACTACAATGTGCAGCACTTAATCAAACTAACATAAACATGCAAAACTTAACCATTGAGGCTGGCATTACAGGTGATAAGAATTATATTTATCATGCCGCAATGCTCGATCCACACACCTCAGCAGAACTTAGTCTAGACGATATTACAAAGATGTGCGATGAGCTTATTGAAGCAAATAGGATGTGGATACCGAAGTAGAAAATTAAAAATTTGATAATGCAGACTGCAACAACTGGTGGAGCGGACCTTCTATAATGCGGAGGGTTTGCTCCTAATTTACTGAAAGGACTACTTTATGTGATGGTAAGAAAATGGTATTCAATGATTATTTTATATTATTCCATGTAAACAACTCTACAAGTATGATATTATTCATTTGCTGAGAATTAATAAACAGAAAGGGCGGAAATGTTGTGTTGAAGATTGTTTCAAAAATTCGGTTCAGAGACCAGTTTATAAAGAATAAAATCTTGGCAATATATATTCCTTTGATTATAATTCCACTGGTAATACTGGGATATGTATCGAACTACTTTTTTATGCAAGCAATTATAAATAAGACAATTAAAAATGTTCTAGATGATTCTAAATTAATCATTATGCAAATTGAAAGCATCATGACAGATGCCGAGAGCTGTGCCAATATAACTTCTCTTGACTTGAACAGAAATATTTATAAGACACAGGATTTAGAAGACAATCAGGTTAATAATCTCGATTTAAGAAATCAGATACAAAATCAATTGGTGTTTTCACTTATGATATTTAATGATGTTGAATCAATTTCATTTATTGATAAAAACTCCAGCCTTTATTTTCCTAACAGTCAAATATATAACAAGCTTGAAGAAGGGTTTGACAAAGCCTTACATAGTAGTGTACTAAGGGATATAAATAAGACAAACGGGCAAAACATATGGTTGCCTATGCAGGTCAGAGATTTTCTTACTATGGATAAAAAAGCATATGTTTTAACCCTTGGGAAATCAATTATAAATATCTCTACCGGAAGTAAGCTTGGGGTACTTTTATTGAATATTAAAGAGGATTCATTGTCCTCAATCTATAAGAATGTGGGTCCAGTATCACGTAGAGATTACTATATCGTTGATCAGCAGGGCATAATTATTTCTTCTATAAAAAAGCGGCTTATTTTAAAAAAAATAGATGATAAATCTCTTATGGAAAAGGTTCTTGCGAATAAGACTTTTACAGAAATCAGAGTAATCAACGGAAATAAAACTTTAGTTACTAGTATTCCCTTCGGGAAAACTGATTGGAAGCTTGTAAATGAAATACCACTGGAGGAACTAACAAGGGATACGGGAAAAACTACTATAATGATTATCCTAATAGGTTCAATATGCTTATTTTTTGCATTATTAGGTGCTGGAATATTATCCAGAGTGATAGCAAATCCGATTGTCAAACTGACAAAAAGCATGACTCAAATTAAACAAGGCAATCTGAATGTGAATTGTATGGTTAATTCAAGTGATGAGATTGGGTTGCTTGCTTCAGGATTTAATACAATGGTAGGTACAATCAAAGAGTTGCTTATAAATATAAAAGCAGAACAGAAAAACAAAAGAGAATATGAATTGGCCTTAATTCAAGCGCAAATAAAACCTCATTTTTTATATAATACATTGGATACTATTTTTACTCTATCAAAAATGGGAAAAGAGAAAGAGGTTCAGAGGGCAACAAAAGCACTGGCTGATTTCTACAGGATTGCTCTAAGCAAAGGGAAAGAGATAATTTCAATAGATGAGGAAATTAAAAATGTTACTTCTTATCTTTCAATTCAGCAAATAAGGTATTCCGATATTTTTGATTTCGAAATAAACGTTCAGGAGGATTTAACTCGTTATAACATTTTGAAGCTTACTATTCAACCTCTTGTTGAAAATTCTATTTATCATGGGTTGAAAGAAAAAGGGAGCTTTGGTAAAATTGCTGTTAAGGGCTATCGGGTGGCTGATAATATTATAATTAAGGTTATTGATGATGGCATCGGGATGACTCCAGAGAAGCTGGACAATATTCTGCGTCCAAAAGAAAGTGAATCAGAATCTCACGGCTTTGGATTAAGGAGTGTAAATGAGATGATAAAGCTTTATTTTGGTGACCAATATGGGATTAACGTCAAAAGTGTAATTGGTACTGGAACAGAAGTAACTATTACAATTCCTATATATTTAGAAGGGAAGTAAATATGATGAACGATTTACTTAAGGTAATGATTGTTGATGATGAAAATATATTCAGAGAGTACCTTCAAATGAAAATTGACTGGAAAACGATTGGACTAAAGGTTTGTTTTGAGGCTAGAAATGGAGTCGAGGCAATGGAACAAGCATTAAAAGTGAAACCCGATATTGCTTTGTTAGATATAAACATGCCTTTCATGGATGGTCTGACTTTATCCGAAAAATTAAAAGAAGTAATGCCAGGAATTAGGATTGTTTTAATTACCGGTTACAGTGAATTTGAATATGCCAGAAGAGCCATAAAATTGGGCATTGATGATTATATTTTAAAACCGTTTGAAGACGAAGAATTAATTATGATTCTTATTAAACTTAAGGGTACAATATTAAAAGAGAGAGGAGAAAAGGCAATTACTGAAAACTCATGCGTTTTAATGAAGGAAAAACTCTTAAACACATTGATTAGTCGCGAATATGCCAATTCAGAAGAAGAAACTGAAAAACAATTGGATTATCTCGGTATAAAGACAGGTTCCCACCTATTTATTGTTGCTTCAATAGAAATAGATGATATGTACCAAAGGTGGGAAGACATTAATGATATAGTCTTATGGAAATATGCTGTTTTGAACATTCTGAATGAGATTGTAGAAGAGGATGGAAATTGCATCACTTTTAATGGCCCTGAGGAAAGGATTATATCAATTTTTGAATTGAATATCTGTGATAACCAAATAGCGAATAACATTCAAAGTTATCAGAAACTCTGCAATTATGTTAACAGGTATTTGAAATTCACACTAACGGTTGGATTAGGAGAGGTTCATAAAGGATTTGGTGGCATCAGAAAGTCCTATATTGAATCTATAGTTGCATTACAGAATAAATTAACTTTGGGCAATAATAAAGTAATAGAGTATTCCATTTTGAGAAACGACTTTTCCAATGTTGGATTCTTTCCTAGTGAAGTTAATGAAGAAGTACTTTTAAATTTGAGATTCAATGACTGGGAAAAAACAAAGATTAAGATTGACGAAGTGTTCGATTATATAAGTAAAAAGCGTTTATCCATTGATTACACCTATATAATTTGCACTGGATTAGTTTCCATCTGCCTTTCCTATATTATTGAAGTAGGCAAAGAGATTAAAGAGATCTTTGGAGAAGGTTTTTTACCATTCGGACAAATGAAAGAGAATAGCTCTATGGAGTCACTCCAAAATTGGGTATTAGGCTTATTTAAAATCACTCTTCAGTATTGCGGTGAGAACAAGAATACCAGACTACAAAAAATTGTGAATTCAGCTAGAGTTTATATTAATAATAACTTTAATCAATGTGATATAAATTTGGAGCAAATAGCAGCGAGTCTTTATATAAACTCAGGTTATTTAAGAGCAATATTTAAAAGGGAAGCAGGAATAACTATTTCAGATTATATAACCAAATTAAGAATGTTAAAGGCAAAAGAGCTCCTAAGTTTAGGTAATATGAAACTATCTGTAATATCTGAAATGGTTGGTTATAGTGATGCCAGTTATTTTAGCAAATGCTTTAAAAAGTATTATGGTGCTTCTCCCAGTGATTACGAAAATGTTCGAAAGTAGATATTGTAAGAATAAAATTTATATAAATAGTCTATTCGTTACATCATTTAAATTATCCCACTAATTTTATAAACGTTATACTATAAAACTTTTAGTAATTATATCTAAAAGTTTTATTTTTAATATAACCATGCGGATATTGCAAATATACATCGTTTATTACATTCTTTTCTATCTTTCGGTATCCTATAATAAGAATACAAGCTTGGTTTAAATAAAGTTATCGGTAACACAAACTTAATGAAACACTTTAAGATTACCTTAAAAAAATAAGGAGGAAACTTTTAATGGAAAGAATTTTTACAAAGATCTTGGGTATTGTACTTATATTGGTTATGGTTTTATCAATGGTTGCATGTGGTAGTTCAACTACACCAGATTCAGTATCAACATCTACACTGGCAGCAGCTACAACAACTGATTCAACCACCACGCCAGTTGAACAACCTGTAACATTGAAGATTTACGCTCAATACTCAGATGAAGACACAAAGGCACCTTATGATTATGCAATAGCAGCAATGAAGAAAGATATGCCTAATGTTACATTAGAACTTGATATCCTGGCGCAGGATGATAATGCAAAATTAAAAACTTATGCTGCAACTGGAAATTTACCAGATGTTTTCCAATCAGGTGGAGACATCATTAATACCTTAAAGGCATCTAATAATATATTAATGTTAGATGATCAAGCTCCAACTGCAGATTTCAAAAGCAAAATGCAGCCAAGTGCAATGAATACATTGATGAACTCAGACGGACATATATGGGCCTATCCGTATGCAGGTAATGAATTAGTCCTCTTATATTACAATAAGGATTTATTTACTCAATTTGGTGTAAAAGTTCCAACAACTGTTGATGAACTTATCCAAGCTGCAAAGACATTTAATTCTAAAAATATTACTCCACTATCAATATTTTCAAAGGAAAAATGGGTTGGAGTATCTTTATTTGACTGCTTAGCTACGAGAATGGAACCTACAGGTATCAGAAAATTGGATACAAATCAGGGAAAAGCATCGGATGAAGCATTTACATGGGCAGCACAGAAGTTTGCAGAACTTGCTAAGGCTGGTCTATTCCAGAAAGGTGCAACAAATACCAATAATGACCAAGCTGAATCACTTTTCTTGACTGGAAAAGCAGCAATGTTCTTAAATGGACAATGGGAAATTGCAACGGCAACAGAAAAAATGGGAGACAAGGTAGATTGGATGGCATTCCCAGGGAAAGATGCAGCGAATTATGAGGAAGCTAAGAATAATTTCAGCGGTGGCGGTGGACCTGGCGGATATTCTGTATCACCAAATTCAAAGAATAAGGATATGGCAGTGAAAGTTGCAGCTTACATTTCCTTTAAGTATGCTGAATGCAAATATACAACAAGAGGTACACCAATTGTTGCAACAAAAGTGAATGCTCCTATGGTTGAGGCTTTCCCACCAATGATGGAGAAACTTGCTAAAGTTATTCCTGATATCAAGAGCTTTGGTAGCTTTGATTGGAATTTAACAAATGCGAAGTTCAAAGTAGCAATTGAAGATGCAACGCAGAAATTAGTAACGGGTGGATATACTGCAGACGAATTTGTAAAGGATATGGATAAAGCGATTGTAAATGCAAATGCAGAGTAAGTTTGTATTCATGTCAAAAAAATAAGAAGTAAAAAAAAAATTCTCACATTGGTTTTTTACGGTGTGAGAATTTAAAAGTATAGGATGGATTTATATGAATAGAATTTCGAAAAATCGAGTTGCAGTTTGTATCTTCACCTTACCTGCTTTGCTGGTATTTACAGTAGTGGTTATTTATCCCATATCAACGACATTTTACCGGAGCTTTTTTAAATGGGATGGAATTGGTGAAGCCGAGTTTATTTTTATTAAAAACTTTAAAAATCTCCTTCAAGATGACATTTTTTATACTTCGCTAAAGAATGGACTAGTATTTGCTGCAGTCTTGGTAGTGCTACAAATAGGAATTGGGACCATACTGGCTCTTGCAGTATCAGACAATTCCCTGAAAGGAAAGAAAGTCTTAAGAACTGCATACTTTATACCAGTTGTACTGTCTATAACGGTTGTTTGCCAATTATGGCTGCAAATGTATGATGCAGATAACGGCTTAATCAATAAGATTTTTGAAAAAATCGGAATTTCTTATAGACAGAATTGGTTAACTGATAAGTCGACAGCCATCTTAGCTATAGCAGTCGTTAATGCATGGCAGTATATGGGATATCATTTTACATTGTTGTATGCTGCTATTAAATCCATTCCAGAGCATTTTTATGAAGCGGCGAGGATTGATGGTGCCACAAGAATAAAGGCACACCTTCATATTACATTACCACTTATTTTGGAAACCTATAAGTTCTGTCTAACGTTTGCCGTTGCAGGTGGATTAAATGCTTATGCCAACATGCTTATTATGACAAATGGAGGTCCGGGAACTGATACGTACACATTAACATTTATGTCCTTCCGCGCTGCATTCCAAACGAATGAATTTGGGTACGGTTGTGCAGTTGCTGTTGTATTGGTAATTGAGTCACTGCTTGCAACACTGGTTATTAACAGATTGGTTGCACGCGAAAGGATTACTTATTAGGGGCAAGAGGAGATTGAAAAATGAACATAATTAGTAAAACAAATAAACTTGAAAAACAAAATATATTTTTTAAGATATTTCTCTGGATTTATTTTGTTATTTCGTTGTATCCCATAGTGTGGATGGCATTCTATTCGTTAAAGAATAATGATGAAATTTTTATTACAAATCCATTTGGTTTTCCGACACATTTCAGAGTCGAGAATTATTTATCTGCTACGAAGACTTTTAACATACCGGTGTATTTTTTTAACAGCATTATTGTTTCGTTTTTTACTGTTGTAGGCACTATCGCTATTTCCTTGTTGTTTTCCTATGCGGCAGCTAGGATGGAATGGA
Source organism: Ruminiclostridium sp. (assembly GCA_036507975.1). Classification (GTDB taxonomy): domain Bacteria; phylum Bacillota; class Clostridia; order Acetivibrionales; family DSM-1351; genus Ruminiclostridium. The sequence goes on along the minus strand of DATCID010000142.1, from coordinate 14,646 downwards.
AATTGAAAAATGTCGCGAGAATATATATGATAATGGGTTTGTTTATACCAATCAGTGTTATATTGATTCCTTTATCCAAGTTGCTACGTGATATGCATATTTCTAATACATATCTTGCAATGATTATTCCTTATATAGCAATGAATATGTCATTTGCTGTGCTGGTTTTTTACGGCTTTCTACGGAGCATACCGTTTGAACTTGAGGAATCTGCATATATTGATGGTGCAAATGTTTACCGTACATTTTACAGTATTATTGTTCCTATAATAAAACCTGCCATTGCAACGGTGGTTATTTTCATTTTCCTTCAAGCATGGAACGAGTTTACATTCGCATATACCCTGATTTCCAATCAAAGTATAAAAACACTTCCTCTCGGGCTGTTATTCTTCCAGGGCAAGTATACAACTGACTGGGGCGCCATGGGTGCATGTATGACAATTGCAAGTTTTCCGATGGTTATTATCTACCTTGTTTTCAGCGAGCAAGTTGAGAGAGCTATGACAGTCGGCTCTGCAGTTAAAGGTTGATATTTTTAATGAGCACAATCTGAAATTAAGTAATGGAGCACATGATAGGAATTGGAGCAATTAAGGAAATGTGAAACAAATGTCTGATTATTTACAGTCAAGAGGATTGAAACAGGATGTAAAAATTCTGTTTCAATCCTCTTGATGTTTTGTATAAATTTTTAGTAGAATTTAGTAATAATTTATTAAATATCTCAAAGTTGGCAAGTAATTATAAGCTAAATCCAATTTTAAATCTTATAAATTTTGTATAATTGAAACAAATTAGTTAAAATGATAAGTATAATATTAGGTTTTTCTTTGGTATAATTATCATGTTATCAATGAACCACAAATCAGTATCGTTTTTATACGAAGTAGCTTTAGCAGGATATTAAATTATAAAACACAGGAGATGGAATTATGTTTGAAAATAATGAGGTTGTTTTATTCCAAGGAGATAGTGTTACAGACTGTGGAAGAAGCCGAGAGGATGACAGCAATCATGGAAATGGTTATCCTATGATGATCGCTTCGTGGCTGGAGGCTCTTTATCCTGAAAAAACCGTGAAATTTATAAATAGAGGCGTTAGCGGAGATAGAGTATGTGATTTGAAAACAAGGTGGCATGAGGACTGTATCCAATTAAAGCCTACATTTGTATCTATACTTGTAGGAATTAATGATTGCTGGAGAAGGTATGATAGCAATGATCCTACTTCACCTGAGGCATTTGAAAAAACATATAGGGATATCTTGACACAGGTAAAGGAAAATACTGAAGCAAAGATATTACTGTGTGAGCCATTTGTTTTACCATATCCAGAGGATAGAAAGCAATGGAGAGAAGATTTGGATCCCAAAATTTCGATTGTAAGGGACTTAGCTAGAGAATTCAAAACCCTACTATTACCATTAGATGGCATTTTTAATAGTAATGCTGCATATAAAGCATCGGGTTTTTGGACTGCAGATGGCGTACATCCAACAATGGCAGGTCACGCTCTTATCGCTCAGGAATGGCTACGTAAAACTAAATGTATTTAAAATATAAAAGTGAAAACATATAGATATTAAGTGCAAGCAAACAAACATGTTTGATTAAAATGTTTCTATTTAGATCAAGCTTTTAATCAAATTACTTCTTTATAAGATAAAAGAAAGAGGATGAATTATATGCAATATTTCAAAAAGGATATTATAGTAGATACATCTGGAAAGTCTGATTATATAGCAACGCTACAGGCCTATATCCCTGATAATTCACCGGAGATAAATGCAAGTCGTGTCCGCCCAGCAGTGCTAGTATTACCAGGAGGCGGATATGAATTTACCTCAGACAGAGAAAATGAGCCAATAGCTCTTAAGTTTGTATCAGAGGGGATATGTGCATTTGTACTAAAGTATAGTTGCGCACCTGCTCGGTTCCCACAAGCCTTGTGTGAATCGCTTACAGCTATTAAGTTTATAAGAGAAAACGCCAAAGAATTCTTCATTGATACGGACAACATAGCCGTATGTGGGTTTTCAGCAGGGGGTCATCTGGCTGCCTCGGTAGGTGTATTATGGAACAAGACTTTTGTTGCTGAGCAGTTAGGAGAAGTTGGCGATAGTGTGAAACCGAATAAACTTATTCTTTCCTATCCAGTTATAAAAAACGGTGAATTTTCTCATCAAGGATCTTTTGATAATTTATTGGGTGATGCTAACAAATTAGAGGAATTATTGACGTTGACAAGTCTTGAAAAACAAGTGAGTTCCGATACACCACCATCATTTATATGGCATACCTATGAGGATGACTGTGTACCTGTTCAAAATTCATTGGTGTTTGCAACTGAGCTTGTTGCACATGCTATACCAGTGGAATTACATATATATAGAAGGGGCGGACATGGCCTCTCACTGGGAAATAATCTTGTTGACAGCAACAGAGGTATTGGTATTAAACATGATTCTTCTGACTGGATTGACAAGGCTATAAGATTTATTTATGACTAGATTTGGTTAGATGACCCAGCCTACATAGGGTAAGTGCGACTTAAGCATTAGATAAATTATAAACGGAGTTGTTGGATTCAGGGCTGTAGACATAGGATAAAATATATTTGAAGATGAAGATGAAGATGAAGATGAAGTATAAGTAGAAAAAAGAAGCTAGTAAATGAAAAACACTTACTGGCTTCTTTTTTTGCAATTTGTGCTAAGACTTTTTCATAGGAAATGTAGTAGTATAAAATGATATTTAAATATATAATATTAAAGTCTGTTTTAAAATTTTAAAAATGGTAGCAATGAGAGGGGTAATATAATTATGCCAGCTGCAAACCATCCGGCCTATAAGCAAGAGCTTGAAAGGTGCAGATATACTCTAGACTATGTAGAGAAAAGCATTGAGCGTGCATTAGAAAAAAGGACGAAAGTAGGCAATGATTTAGAAAATGTTAAAAGGCATATGAGTGGAGATAATAGCGCAGACTACACAAGCATTATAGTCAATACGATTATACAGGATACCCTGGCTCTAAAGGTTAAAAACCTATATACAGCCAGAACCAAGCCATACTTTGCTAGAATAGATTTTCGAGAGACTGGAACTAGCAAAACTGAAAATCTTTATATTGGGAAGATGTCTCTTGCAAAATATGAAGATCAGGAGATAGTAATTGTTGACTGGAGAGCTCCAATAGCAAATCTGTACTATGAAGGCAGACTAGGAACGTCAAGCTACATATGCCCGGGTGGAACTATTGAGGGCGAGCTTCTTTTAAAGAGGCAGTTTGCAATAAATAGCGGAAAACTGGAAGAAATATTTGACATAGATATAACAACAAATGATGAATTCCTGCAGACATATCTCGGAGCAAATGCTGAGAACAGACTAAAAGAAATTGTATCAACAATTCAAGAGGAGCAGAACAAGATAGTAAGAGCACCTATGTGGAAGCCGCTCATCGTGCAAGGAGTTGCAGGTAGTGGCAAAACGACAATTGCGCTCCACAGAATAGCCTATCTTATCTATACGTTTGAAAAGAGTTTTGATCCTGAAAACTTTATGATAATAGCTCCAAATAGACTTTTCTTAAATTATATTTCGGAGGTATTGCCCGAGCTCGGGGTTGAGAGAGTTAAGCAAACGACGTTTGAAGATTTCGCAATGGAGCTCATAGGCAAAAAATTCATCCTAACTGATACAAATGATAAGCTCAATATGTTTGTTAATCAAAATAATACAATAGAGCAGATTGCAAACAATGAGCTAGTAAGACAAGCATCAATTCTAAAAACATCAATGTACTTTAAAGACATAATTGATGAGTATATTAAGGAAATAGAGCTGTCCTTTATACCAAAGCGTGATTTAACATTAGGGACTAAAATAATATTTTCATATGAAGAAGTAAATGAATTATTTTTAACTCAATATGGTATGTGGCCAATAGCTCAAAGGATGAATGAAATCAAAAAAAGTCTCACTACAAGGTTAAAGACAAACAAGCAGCAGCTTATTTCACAGATTGAAGCTGAATGTGACAGAAAAGTTGCTAGGGCTAGGGAAACAATAACTGATGAGAAGGAAAGACAGAAAACAATACTGGTTGCTTTTCAAAAAAAGGACAGTGTATTAGAAAAAATAGAAAAAGCTTCGAAGAGTTTAGTTAAAGAGTATGTAAATAGCCTTCCAAAGGTAAGTCCATATCAATATTATAGGGATTTGCTGGAGGACAGTAGTGGATTTGACAAGATTGTAAGCAAATATGCTGACGAAGAAGTATGTGAATTTACAAGAGAATACACACTGAAAATATTAAATAGTAAAATGCTAGAGCTTGAAGATCTGGCACCAATAATTTATTTAAAATATAAGATATATGGGATGGATGAAAAAATTCCGGTTAAGCATATAGTAATTGATGAAGCTCAAGATTTTAGTGCTTTTCAGTATTACGTGCTGAAAAAAATAGTAAAAGATAGCTCGTTTACAATACTTGGAGATCTGTGCCAAGGCATACACTCCTATAGAGGAGTACGCAAGTGGGAAGAGATAGTTAATGAGGTTTTCGAAGGCAAAAAATGTGAGTTTCTGACTCTGGAGCAGAGTTATAGAACTACTGTAGAAATAATAGAAGCTGCAAATAATGTCATCGGAAAGCTTGAGAATACTGATTTAATAAGGGCAAAGCCTGTTATTCGGCATGGGGAGCCAGTTGAGCTTATATCAAAAACTGATATTAACAGCGTTGCTGAAGATATTATTCAAAAAATAATAGACTCAAAAAAGAAGTCACACAAAACGATAGCAGTGATTTGCAAAACTATGGAGGAGTGCGAGCAGATATTACCACTACTTATAAAAGCTGATAAAACTATAAGTATAATTACTGGAAATGAAAAGGAGTACAAAAGTGGCATCGTGATTGTGCCTTCTTATTTGTCAAAGGGTCTGGAATTTGATGTAGTACTTATTTCAAATGCTAGCAAACAGAACTACACAAAAAACGAGCTGGATATCAAGCTGCTATATGTAGCTATGACAAGGCCTTTGCACAGGCTTTGCATCTATTTTGTGGGTGAAAAATCGTTGCTACTAGAGTAAATGATGGCAATTTTAAATTCCACATAAACATTTTAATTCCTTCTTCAGTGCCAGAGAGACCAGTTTTTATGGAACCACTTAACTACTTAGATAGAGTGATTTGAGATACTGCTACAGAAGAGGTATTCTCTGAAATAGACAGATGGACAGAGGTTACATCTTCTTTAACAGTAGATGTTTTTGCAGTACTGGTATTAGATAATAATAGAGCTGCTTCATCGAAATCATCACTAAGTGAAGAATCACGATAGCTGGTAATAAATATAAACATGCTTATTAATATAATGCTGATAATAATTTTCTCAAAAATATTCTTAATCAAAATAATCCCTCCTATATAGATGAAATTTTTTAAATTTTATTACTTATCTATATTCTAAAAGAATCAAATTAAGTAGACATTATATGTGTGTTAATTCTTGCAAAAGATAAAAGGGATAAGACTAAGTCGATGTTAATTACTCACTCTGGGTTTAGTTATATAAAAAAAGTACCTATAGGCAAAACACTTTTTTATAGTGTCTAGTCTATCGGTACCAGTTTATTCTGTTTCAGCCCCTATTTCATCCTCCATCTAATATAGATAAAGAGTATTTACCCAATGAATTAAGTTTATTTCAATAATTGCTTTGCAATTCTCACAGGAATAAGCTTGTTTTTCTGCCATACTGAACTGTACGCAGACCATTCAAGAGGTTTTGAAAGCCCATGCTTACCACCTATCTCAAGAGTGAAGGAAGGGATTTTTAGCTTCTGTATACACCAATCCTTGAAGCCAGAAGTAGAGGATTTATAATTAGCTGTGCTTACAAGACTATAGCCTGTAGTGCTTTTCAACATGTTGGCATAAGCCAGATCTCTCGTTTTAGCTGCACCTTGCTGTCCATAGTACCAATAAATAATATCGCCAGCTGCATGATAGGCAATTGTAAGGTCAAACTTCATACTTTCGCATAATGACTTAACTGCTTTTGTTTCAGGCTCTGAAAAGGCAGAGGTGCCAGTGGAGTAGGTCTTTGTAATTTGCTTAAACCAGTCTGCAGCATAGTTATGATTTAAGTCTACCTTGTTGGCATTAAAATAATATGAAGGGGAACCGTTTACACATATTTGTACACCATCGGGATTAACAAGAGGCATAAAATAAAACGATACTTCATTATCAAGAAGATTTTTTATCTTGCAGCCATCAATTGTTCCATTACTTGCATATGCTTCTAATATATTTTGAGCTTGATTTAATGTTAAAATGGTTCCCATATACTCACGAGGGTGGTGCGCGGCATTTATAAATATCTTCTTTGGCCCTTTACCAACCTGAAGTACTGATAGATCTCGTTTCTGAACTGACTTTCCTGCAGAGGACAAATATGTAATGTTGCTGTACATTTTATTTAACTCACTCAGACGATTTTGGGTATCTTTATAAACATCCTTGCTTTTGTAAATCTGTTCTAGTGTCTTGGAATAAGTAATCTTTGGTGCTGCTGTTACATATGTACTAGAGGAAGTTAGAGTAAAAATAATAATAAGAATAATAACTTTAATTCGCTGCGACATTGAGCCTCCTGAGATGCAAGAAAATCTATATTTACTATTTATAATATTACATTATTTTTCATAATTTGCAATATAATAAATAATTTAATCCAGCTCCCATTCCTGCCACAATTAAATAGTATTGATAAATCAGAAGCAATAAAACAAATATTTTTCTAAATCACCCATTTTGTCTCTCCATAACCAATAATGCAAAGCCACTCAGGCATAACTGAACTATGCTTAAAATCAAGAATTCCATAGTTGCCAGATACCATTCTCCCAAGATTATTACTTGGCAGACAAGACTTATTAATAAAATCCCACCCATTAAGGATGAAGCAAACCAGGACTTGTTATTCTTTCTTCTAAAACTAAATATTGCTGCCACAATATTTCCTACTCCAAATAGTGAGATTGCAATAATACCAGGAATAATCCAGCTTTTAAAAGGTAATATTGAAAGCCACTCTGTGGGATATTCACTGAATATTCCTTTGCTTGAACTTAGCATCAGGAAACCACTAAAAATAGCTCCCGATGCTAAAATCAAGTCATAAATTCCTAATATAATGTTACTTCTTTGTTTCATAGAACATCATCTCCTAAAAAAATAAGTTTGCACCTTATAAATAAATATTTGGCTTAAGTGGTAGTTTTTACTTGCATTAGAATCAATGAAATAGCAACTAAACTTATTTCAACTCACTTGCTAATATCCTCCTAGCCTCAATGCTGTCTAACGTAAAGCCATAAAGTCTGTTCCTGTATTCAAGCTGTTCCTTTTGACTTTTCAATATATTTTGGATAGCCAAATTAGTTATTGGACCTGCTTTTAGATCTAGCTCTGCTAATTTAGCTATTTCAGGAGCCGTAGTATAGGAAAGCTGGCCAAGCTGAAGTACATCAAGAGAAATCTTAGTTGGACTATTTATATAGCGTTCTATATTGTATTTGGCAATAATACGTTCTGTATTAGTCAGACTTAGAACACAAACACCTACAATTATCGTAAGTCCAATCCATTTCATCACATCAATTTTACTAACAAAGCACTTAATTACCATCCACAGAAGACATAGACCAATGATTCCCATAAACCAAAGAGTCAGAACACGTAATACACTAAGGCCGTAAGCGTCGACATACAATAACATCCTCTTCACTGCCGATACTAACAAAACGCCATTGCATACACAGAGAGAAACAGTTGCAAGCTGAATCCATAAAGGTAGCTTGCCAGCCTTCTTTTTAGTCATAATCAAAACAAAGAGTGCAATTGCAAATATAATGCCGGAAGCAGTGGAGAGTTCAAAAAATCCTCGTCTGGCATAGTCTGCATAGCTCATTCCGGAGGCTGTAATATTTACCGTCCCACCAAATAGGTATACGAACTGGAAGGCAACAAAGGCTATTATAAAAACATTAATTATTGTCAAAAAGGTTCCAACAATAATACTTTCAATATTATCGCCAATTGTAACAGCAGGCTTTTCCTTGCTATGGCCATATTTAAGACCTAGAAGAGTGGCTGCAAGAAATAAACCGAATACAAGCCCAAGTACAATATCCCAGAAAACATTAGCGAAATCTAAACCAATAAAATCCGATACTGTATTCATTGCATCAGAAAATACTGCGTCAGCACTCATAAATAGGTTCATAAGAATTGCTGCTATGGGCAGCGATACAGCTAAACCTATCAAAATATAGATAGAATTCTTTAAAGTCTTTGATTTGTTATTCTTTAATATCCCAAAGGAATGAAAGGGCATTCCTAGGTTTGAAAATGGCTTTCCAACAAGATTTACAATAGCCTTTGCAAACATATCAAAGGTAAAGACACCACTTACATGCGCATTCCCGAGTAAAACAAGTTGGATGCAGATAAGACCTATCAACGCCAACCAAGTTATGAATTGCGTGCTAGGGTTATAATGAATAAGAAAGCTAAAGGCTAAAAGCAGTATAGGAAGGGTTAAATAAACTGCTGATTTGTTAAGCGCTTTTTCATTTTCTCTAAAAAAATAGAAGAGTGTACCATAAAATGCAACGGCAAAAATTGGGACAGAAATTCCTGCTGAACCAAGTAAAATGGTTTCTGTGTATAAAATGCATAGAAGAATACTCAACACAGTAATTATTAGCCCTTTCGGAGTAATTACCCGAGCTTTAAAAGCAATATACGCAGGCGTCACGTGTCTTGGTATGTAAGGCTGATAGTAGGGTGGTGTGATCCGTGGAATATTACTTACTTGCTGCGCATTCGGATTTACTGTAGGTGCTTGAGTCTGTGCCTGTACGGCTGACGTTTGTATCTCTACTTGTGCTTGCTGATTTAATGCCTCAGACTGAGGTAAATTTTTGTTTTCCATAATGATACTCCTTTTCGCTTTTAAAATCTAAATAAAGACATAGTTTAAGACGGACAGTCTAACACCTTCAAATTTTTATAATAATCGTTAGTAGAAAACTAGCAGAAAATAGTCTAATATACTTCTAACCAATAAAATTATTTCTGAGTACTTTCAACTTCAGGGGCATATTCCAGAATATCAGCGGGTTGACAGTTTAGTGCTTTGCAGATTTCTTCCAGCGTAGAGAACCTAATAGCCTTTGCTTTATTGGTCTTTAATATTGAGAGGTTGACAGTTGTAATCCCTATTTTTTCTGCCAACTCAGTTGAACTCATTTTTCTTCTAGCAAGCATTACATCGACATTTACTATTATCGGCATATTTTTTCTCCTTATTGTTAGACTAGTTTGCATTTAAAATAATTGCTATTATTTTGAATGCGAATTAGTATTATATTGTCAAGTCATTTTCTTGCTTGTAATTTACTGCCTGATAGAACAGCTCTGCAATGATGAAAATGCAGGCAGCCAGAAACAAAAATGTTAAACCTACAAGAAGAACAAATGCCGATGGAATAAAAATAATAGCCACAAGATAAATAAATGCAATTGGCAAGCACCAGTAGGAAATATATTTAATACTAATTGCTGTATCCATAGTAAACGGGTTTTTGATATTAATATTGTGAAGTATTTTCTTTGCCTGACCCAAAATAAAGAAAGCACATACGCCTGAGCAAATTAAAAGTGCCATCATGCAGTAATAAATATCCGAAGAAACATAACTGAGCTTATAAAGCAAATAGAAATTTAATGTCCAGGGTAACGAAAAAATAGTTATAGTACCCAAAACTTGGAAAACACTACATAACGTCTCCATTACACGGCTTAAACCCTTTTGCCCTAGAATTTGCAAATTCATACTTTATTACCTCACTTTTGTTTTGTTCAATAAAATAATTATACCACAATTTTAATATACCTCTATTATTATCGTTTGTCAATAACAAATTAATAAATAATAATAACTTATATATGTTATACAATATCATTTCTAATCATATGTAATTACTTTTGCATACCAATAGAAATGAGCATGACATGAGCTAATACAAACTCGCAAATGATTTTAGCAGAAAATATAAATACACAAAGAAATAACGGTCGGATATTTAACTTAGTGATCCGACCGCTACCCTTTTTCCAGAACGGAAATCTGATTTGTGCTACTTACAAAACTACTTTCCGAACTACTTGCAAAACTACTTACCAAACTTTAGTCCTCTTACTTTCTACTACCTGGGACTTGAACTCCAAATACAAACATTACGTTTGGTGGACTCATCCCCTTTCGGTAATTCATTATTTCATCAACCTTTTATTTTAGGTTGTATAATATATGTACCACGCATTTTTAGTTTGAAACAAAGTTTTATAAAAAAAATTTTTTAAATAAATACAGAAAAAGCTACTGCAAATATCTTGACAGATATTTGCAGTAGCTTTTAAAACATTTATTAGTACAAAATTACTTTGCTATAACAGCTTTAGCTTTTGCAACGATATTCTCAGCTGTAAAACCAAAGTGCTTAAATAACAGGTCTGCAGGAGAGGAAGCACCAAAGCTATCTATTGCTACTACTTCGCCCTTTAATCCAACATATTTATGCCAACCAAAGGAGGAAGCAGCTTCAACACCAACTCTATTAGCTACAGAATAAGGCAAAACGCTTTCCTTATACTCAGCTGACTGCTTCTCAAAGAGTTCCCATGAAGGCATGCTGACAACTCTAGCATCAATTCCTTCAGCTTGGAGCAGCTTGCCTGCTTCTAATGTTACATGAACCTCAGAACCAGTAGCCATCAATATAATTTGTGGAATAACATCCTTTGAATCCAACAAGGTATATGCGCCCTTTAAGGCAATCTTACCGTCAATATCAAGAACCGGAAGGTTCTGCCTGGTTAAAACCAAACAAGTAGGTGAAGATGGGTTTGTTACCGCTGTAAACCAACCTGCAGCAGTTTCGTTTGCATCAGCAGGCCTAAATACGATAAAGTTAGGTATACTTCTGATGGAAGCCAGCTGTTCTATTGGCTGGTGAGTAGGTCCGTCTTCACCGACACCAATGCTATCATGTGTCATTACATAAGTAACAGGTATTTTCATGAGAGCAGATAACCTCATTGCGCCCTTCATGTAATCAGTGAATACGAAGAAGGTTGAGCAGTAAAGTTTTAAACCACCGTAAACAGTCATACCATTTGAAATAGCTGACATTGCATGTTCTCTAACGCCAAAGTGAAGATTTCTTCCACTATAATCAGAAGCTGAGAAATCTCCCATATCCTTCATAGCAGTTTTATTCGAAGGTGCCAAATCAGCAGAACCACCAACAAGGTTTGGAAGCCTTTTAGCTAGGTAGTTAATAATATTACCTGAAACTGCTCTAGTTGCATTTGGTTTGGAATCAAATTTCCAGAAATTCTCGTCATTTAACAACAGTTCTTCATAGCTGCCATTCTGCCACAAATCCCATTCTTTAGCCAAACCAGAATACTGAGCTGCATAACTCTTAAACATCTCATTCCAGCTGTCTTCAGCCTTAATTCCAGCCTGAACAAGCTCGCTCATATAAGCTGAAACCTCATCTGTAATATTAAAACAATCATCCTTACACATTCCGTAGAATTCTTTTGTTTTGCATAAGTTATCTTCACCGAGTGGTTCTCCATGAACGGAGCAGCTTCCTGCTTTTGGTGAGCCATAACCAATTTCAGTCTTAACTATAATAATTGAAGGAGCATCCGTTTCTTTCTTTGCGCTATCAATAGCAGCACTTATGTCCTTAACGCTGTTGCCATTATCAACAGAAAGAACCTGCCAGCCATATGCTTTAAAACGTTTTGAAACATTTTCAGTAAATGCGATATCTGTGCTTCCTTCTATAGTAATGCCGTTGCTATCATAGAGTAAAATCAATTTTCCTAGCTTCAAGGTACCAGCTAGTGAAGCTGCTTCGCTTGAAATGCCTTCCATTAAGCAGCCGTCACCACATAAAACGTAAGTATAAGTGTCAACAACTTTAAATCCATCTTTGTTGAATTTAGCTGCCATAAATTCCTCAGCCATTGCCATACCAACGCCGTTTGCAATACCCTGACCAAGAGGCCCTGTTGTTACTTCAACACCAGGTGTATGTTTGTACTCTGGATGTCCTGGAGTCTTGCTATTAAACTGTCTAAAGTTTTTGAGATCTTCCATTGATACATCGTAACCAAAAACGTGTAGCATTGAATAAAGCATTGCCGAACCATGTCCAGCAGAAAGAACAAATCTGTCTCTATTTGACCAATTTGGATTTTTTGGGTTATGCTTCATATGTTTAGCCCAAACAGAATACGCAATTGGTGCTGCACCAAGTGGTAAGCCTGGGTGTCCTGAAGATGCTTTTTGAACTGCTTCTGCAGCCAATATTCTAATGGTATTTATACATGCTGTGTCTATTTTGCTCATTGCTAGTCCTCCCTAATATCTATGTTTTTATACTAAACATAATATCACATAAATCAACACAAAAACATACAGAGATAAACATATGAGTAAAAAGACGATAAAAACTTTAAAATTAATAGAAAAATTATTATAAAAGATGATTCGATAGTTATTTTTGGTATAATAATTTAATACAGGACTTTTATTGGCTAAACCTATTTAAAATAATATAGAGTTAGAGGCGTAATTAATGGAAGAGTTTATTGGAAAGCATAATGGAAAATGTGAGCTAAACAAAAATTGCTGTGGCTACTGCTGCACCAAGATTCAGGGGTTCTCAGTTAAGATTGGGAAAACCGAAATACTAAAGGATGTAAGTCTGCATCTGCATTGTGGTGAGATGACGGCTCTAATAGGTCCAAATGGTGCGGGGAAAAGCACTTTGCTAAAAGCAATACTAGGGGAAATAAAGCATGAGGGGACTATTGTATTTGCAGGCTCGAGCGGTGATAATGTTGGAAGACCTGTGGTGGGCTATGTTCCTCAACAACTGGACTTCGATACTGCAGCGCCTGTGAGTGTCAGGAATTTATTCACAGCCTGCATGAGCAAAAAACCAGCCTGGCACAGGACCTCTCAGCAGCTGAGCCAAAGAATTCTGAGCTGTCTGGGCAGAGTTCAGTCAGAAGGGCTCATTGATAAACGGTTGGGTGCATTATCGGGAGGTGAGCTGCAAAGGGTGCTGCTTGCACTAGCACTTGAGCCAATGCCACAGCTTCTGCTCTTAGATGAGCCGGTATCAGGTGTTGACAGGAAAGGCTTAGAAGTTTTCTACGAGATTGTTTCTAAAATAAGAAAGGAATATGACCTTACAATTATTCTTGTCTCACATGATTTGGATTTGGTTCAAAAGCATGCGGATAGAGTAGTACTTTTAAATAAGACAGTGATTCTAAATGGACCACCTGAAAAGGTATACAGCGATAAAAGGCTACATGAAACCTTTGGGTTATCAAGCTTTTTTAATAGTGAGCATAGAGAAGATGGAGGTAAGAATAATGAACCAAATATATAGTTTGCTAGATGTTATTCTGCCCTTCGAGTGGCTGAGCTTTGAGTTTATGAAAAATGCTTTTTTAGCAATATTGCTGATAACTCCGATATTTGCAATATTGGGCACAATTATCGTAAATAATCGAATGGCATTTTTTTCTGATGCATTGGGTCATGGTGCCTTTACTGGTATAGCGATAGGCACGGTAATAGGTATATTTCAGCCAATATGGTCTGCGATTGTTTTTTCCATAGCGTTCTCGGTGCTGATAACCATTATAAAAAATAAAACTAAGACCTCTACAGACACCGTAATAGGCGTATTTTCATCAGCAGCAATAGCACTAGGCGTTGTATTAGTCACCTTTGGAGGAGGAGGAGCCACTAAATACACTTCTTTTTTAATAGGAGACTTGCTCAGCATAAGAGCACAAGAGGTAGGACTACTATTGATATTGGCAATTATTGTTATCGTATTATGGATTTTCTTCTATAATAAAGTGCTTTTGGTAAGCATAAATTTGTCACTAGCAAAAAGCCGCGGAATAAATACGCTTGCAGTTGAACTAGCATTTACTTCAATAATTGCGGTGGTAGTAACTGTAAGCATACAGTGGGTGGGACTTCTGATAATAAATTCTCTACTGGTATTGCCTGCGGCTGCCGCTAGAAATGTGTCGACAAATGCAAAGCAGTACAACATTATAGCTTTACTGGTGTCAATAGTATCAGGAGTGGTTGGATTAATACTTTCCTATTACTTTGATACTGCGTCAGGCGCCACAATAGTAATTGTTTCCTCTGTAATATATTTTATTACACTAGCACTGAAACCTTTAAACTCATAGTTAAAAGCTTAGTTAAAACCTTAAAACCTTTAGTGAATAGTGAAGAGTGAAAAGTGAAAAGTTATGGAAAGTCGGCTTGCACCGACAGAACTTATAAAACCTTTAGTGAATAGTGAAAAGTGGAGCGCCAAGAAAGCGCCTAAGATATAGCAGGTGGAAATCCTGTGCGGAAAGGGTGAGCCGCCCACCGCTATCCATTCCTTGGAACCGAAAGGGTGACCTTAGGTTTAAGCGTAGGACGGAGA
>DATCID010000141.1:0-70837 GCA_036507975.1 Ruminiclostridium sp. | reverse complement strand
TATCACCCTGTAGTTACATTATACTCCATATTCCACCATTAATAAACTAAATCTGATCAAGAGTGGAATATGTGACATATTTGTTACCGAGTCCATAAAAACAAAAAACGTTGGGGTTTTCGGAGCAGAATCATTTATAACATACAATCGTAAAATCATTCTGAAGGTACCCTTCTATTACTTCAATCTTAAAATGTCCTGGAAATTCGACATTTATTAATCCACATATCTCGTCTGGTGAAGAATAAAAATATTTATCCTCTCTATCCGAGGAGTTCGCATTTAGAAGGTTGAATGATATTGTCTCACTAGAAATATCATTAAATAATTTAAGTACGTCTATTAGGAACTTTTTATTATTCCCTAAGTTTATATTGAACGTTCCTGATGCAAAAATCGCCTCAAATTCGTTTTTGCTAAAAGGATTTGCTTTAAATACATCAACACATAAAAATATACCTTTTAGTTTTTTGCTTTTTGCAATACTAATCATATGTTCAAGAATATCCACACCAGTATAGCTAAAGTCAGTGAATCTTTGCTCTAAGTATTGCAAAAAGTCACCTGTGCCACAACCAATGTCAAGAATTTTTTTACCGTTTAGATCTAATGAATCTACTAATGCTTGAAATCGTAGTTGCTGAGCGGAATCACTTTCCCAACCTAGTAAAGAGTAACCAGGATGATTCGGCTTGTTATTTTCATTATAGTATTCTTTTATTTTTTCAATTTTCCCCATTTTTTTATAACTCCATATATTTTAAAGTATTGATTATATTAAACTTATTTCAATTTTTAAGTTTAGTATATCCTGTTTGTATACTTCTTTTAATGCTCTATTATAAATTATACTTGCTGGGTGGTATAAAGGGAAAAGCTTAAACTCGTTCCCTTTTATGCTACAAGTGTGAAGTGCCCCATGCATATGACCTATTGATACATTAAAATCATCTGTAATCGCTTTTAATGGTACATTTCCTAGTGTTACTATTATTTGTGGCTTAAGAAGGGTTATTTCCTTGTGAAGCCACTGTTGATTGTCTTTGATATCCTTTATTGTTGCAGGCCTATTTACTATTCTTTGTGTTTTGACATTCAGCTTTCCCAATCTATATTTTATGGCATTGGTTATATACAAACACTCCCGCTCTATACCTAGTATGCCAAGAAATTCATTTAGATTTTTGCCAGCTGCACCTACGAATGGTTTTCCCAGCCTTACCTCATCCTTACCTGGTGCTTCACCAATAATAACAATAGGGCTGGTTATACAGCCCTCGCCAAGTACTATTTCCTCTTTTTCAAAGGCTTTAACATATTTACAATATAATTCATCAAGATCCTGTCTTGCTTGACTTGTTATCATTTTCTCAACACCCTCTGAATTTGTTCACGAACAACTAATTAATAAAAACAGATTTTGAAGGGATAAAATTAGGAAGTTATCATTTAGTTGTTTCTTGATTCAAACCTGATTTAAAATAGTAGCTAATTTTACTTTAACCTCTTTTATGTCCTTGAAAAGCAATTCCCTTTTGCTTTGGTCTCTTAATAATGCGGCTGGATGAAAGGTGGGCATAATCCAGAAACCCTTTCGCTCTATCCATTGCCCTCGTATTTGAGTTATCTTAACATCTCTAGCTATAATGTACTTTGCTGCAGTGCTCCCTAGACATACTATTAAGCGAGGTCTTATTAGAGCTACTTGATTTCGTAAATATGGCAAACATTTTTCTGCCTCATTGTCATTGGGTACCCTATTGTTTGGAGGTCTGCATTTAACTACATTTGCAATATAATAATCATCAGGCTTAAACATTAATGCCTCCAAAAGTACATCTAGGAGTTGTCCTGCTGGGCCAACGAAAGGCATACCCTGCTTATCCTCCTGCTCTCCAGGTCCCTCACCAATAAACATTATCGGTGCATTAATATTACCTCTGCCAATAACGATATTGGTTCTAGTCCTCCCAAGCTCACATGATTGACAACCTTCGCATGTAGAATTAAGTTGATCCCACTCCAACATAGTATCATTCCTTCACTATTAACTAAATCTTTTGACCCTCACTTATTAACTAAGCCTTTGACCTTTTAAATACAGTCGACGCAAGTCTACTTTCCATAACTATTCACTTTTAACTTTTCACTATTCACTAAAGCCTTTGACCTTCCCCATTTACTTAAGCCTTTGCCCTTTACTATTTTTATACTTTCAGCCTTGTTCTAAATCTTTCTACAGCAGCTTGTGTATTTTCTCTATTGCCAAATGCAGTAAGTCTAAAGTATCCCTGCCCACTTGGTCCAAAGCCAACTCCTGGAGTTCCAACAATATTTGCTTCATTCAATAATTTATCAAAGAACGCCCATGAATCCATTCCATTTGGAGTCTTCATCCATATATAAGGTGCGTTTACTCCACCGTACACTTTGACGCCTATACTCTCAAGACCGCTCTTAATAATTGATGCATTAGTCATGTAGTAAGCTATGGTTTCTTTAACTTGCTTCTGGCCCTCTTCAGAGTATACAGCCTCAGCGCCACGCTGAACTATATATGACACACCATTAAACTTAGTTGCTTGTCTTCTATACCAAAGTCTGTTAAGACCCACTTCACTGCCATCTGTAGCATACGCCTTCAGTTCCTTCGGAATTACAAGATAGGCACATCTGGTACCTGTAAATCCAGCAGTTTTTGAAAAACTCCTAAATTCTATTGCTACTTCCTTTGCTCCTTCTATCTCATATATACTGTGTGGAACATCTTCCTGACTAATAAATGCTTCATATGCAGAGTCGAATAGTATTATCGATTTGTTTTTTGCAGCATAATCAACCCATATCTTTAATTGCTCTCTTGTAAGTGTGGTTCCTGTTGGATTATTTGGCAAACACAGATAAATCAAGTCAACCCTTTCTTTAGGAAGCTCAGGTATAAATCCATTCTCAGCTGTACAAGGTAAATAAGTTACGTTGCTCCATCTACCCTCTTGATATTCACCAGTTCTTCCAGCCATTACATTGCTATCAACATAAACTGGATAAACAGGATCAGTAACAGCAATTCTACTACTTAATCCAAACAGCTCCTGTATATTTGCGGTATCACTTTTTGCTCCATCACTTACAAATATTTCGTCAATGCCAATGGTAATGCCTCTCTTTTTATAATCAAACTCTGTGATTTTATTGATTAGGAAATCATATCCCTCATATTCAGGATAACCTTTGAAAGTTTCCACCCTAGACATATCATCTACTGCTTTATGCATAGCCTCAATACACGCCATTGGAAGTGGGCGAGTCACATCACCTATTCCAAGTCTGATAATATCAGCAGCGGGGTTCTGAGTTTTAAATGTAGCAACCCTTTTAGCAATTTCAGCAAATAAATAACTCCCCGGTAATTTTAAATGGTTCTCATTAACAAATGCCATATTGTTTTGTTCCTCTCTATTTTATAAATTTCAATACTTTTTTAATTAGTAAAATCTATCACGCCAGCTCACTCCTATATATCTATTTCTCCATCAAAGACCTTTACAGCAGGCCCTGTCATATATACGTGATTGTCTTTTTCAGACCATTCTATAAATAAATCTCCACCAAGTAGCTTTATAGTTGCCGCTCTCTCAGATACTCCATTAAGCACAGCTGCAACAAGTACTGCACTAGCTCCTGTTCCACAGGCAAGTGTTTCTCCAGCGCCTCTCTCCCAAACTCTCATTTTAAGCGTGGATTTATCTATTACTTGAACAAACTCTGCATTAATTTTTTTTGGGAAAAGCTTGTTTATTTCCATCTTTGGCCCTACTTCAGAAAGTGGAAAGTTTGCTACATCATCTACAAAGGAGATTGCGTGTGGATTGCCCACTGAAACAGCAGTAACATTATATACCAGGCCATCTATTTCAATTGGCTCAGAAATAAATCTATCCTTGTCTCCTTCTACAGGAATATTTTTTGGAGTTAGAATAGGTTCACCCATATCCACCCTTGCAAGAACAACCTCTCCATCCTCAATTTTCAATTCCAGTACTTTAATACCAGCAAGTGTATCTATAGTTATATTCTTTTTATCTGTAATCTTATTATCAAATACATATTTCCCCACACAACGTATAGCATTTCCACACATTTCAGACTCAGAGCCATCTGAGTTGAACATCCTCATACGAAAATCAGCATTCACTGACGGTAGAATAAGAACTAACCCATCTGATCCTATGCCAAAATGTCTGTCGCTAACTTTCTTTGCCACTTCAGAAGGATTATCAATGCATTTCTGTGTGCAATCTACATATATATAATCATTCCCTAATCCCTGCATTTTTGTAAACTTCATTCTATTGCTCCTTTCATCTTTTAACCTAATAATTAATAGCATATAAAATAGTATGTATAATTTAACTTATTAATTTACTCCATCACATTAACTTGTTCATATTATAACATACCTTAATAGTTTTACAATTAATAGCTGATTCATATCAAGTAGATTTTAGTTTGATTGAGGCATAATAATTCTGGATACCATCTACATTATTAATTGTATTCTTATACATACTATATTATAATTATGATAAAACTTTTTCAGGCTCTAGGAGGTATACTTTTGAAGGATATTTTTATTAAAATTTCAAATCATGTTTGGAATATTTTTTCTAATATACAAATGCCGGGATTTGCAACAATGATGTTAAGTGTTACCTGTTTATTTCTTGTAGCGATAGGAATGTGGGGCTTTATCAGAATAAGAAATATACATAACGGCACTGTTATAATTACCGAATACGCTTTATTGGATACTAAACAGGAAACTAAGCCATTATTTAGGCTTTTAAAAAAAGATTTTATAATAATGATAGCAATGGTTATTTTTTACGCTATTCCTGCTATATACAATCTAGGTGGCTTTAGTGTTCCTGAGACAGGTTGGGCACCATCAGCTAAGGATGATGGAATTATAATTGATTTAGGCAAAAAAGTGGATGTATCAAAGATTATGCTCTATCAGGGCTACAATGAAGAAAAATATGACAACGTAAAATTTGATATTAAATATTTAAGTGACTATAATACATATTGGAGCTCAGAAACCCTTGATAAAACAGGGTTTTACTCTTGGAAGGTCTCCACCAAGGAATTTAAAACTAGCAAAATTGAAATAATTCCAAATAATCCTGGTGCTGTAATAAATGAACTCGCTATATTCCAAAAAGGCTCAACCACACCTTTAATCATCAAAAGTATTTCTTCTTCAAATGATAACCCCACTACTACTACACTTAAAAGTCCTGATGGCATGATATATAAATTATCAAATTTAATAGATGAGCAGGACAGAGTAGACTTTTATACCTTGTCTAGCACAAGTACCTATTTTGATGAAGTATTTTACCCAAGAACGGCTCTTGATTTTATATATAAGATTAATCCTTTCGAAAGGACACATCCCCCTCTGGGCAAATACTTTGTCATGATTGGTATGCTGATTTTTGGTATTAATCCATTTGGTTGGAGAATCATGGGAGCACTTTTTGGAGTGGCAATGATTCCACTTATGTATCTCTTTGGATTTAAAATATTTAAAAATAGGTTTTATGCATTTTGTACTGCATTTCTTATGATGTTTGATTTTATGCATTTTGTTCAGACCCGAATATCTACTATAGATGGGTTTGTGACCTTCTTTGTTATATTAATGTACTATTATATATATGACTATTTTAGTAAAAAGTCATATAAGGTTGGTTTCAAGAAGTCACTTTTACCTTTGTTTTTATGTGGTCTTACTTTGGGAATAGGAGCTGCCACCAAGTGGATTGCTATGTATGCCGCTGTGGGCATCTTCCTTATCTTTGTCATTGCAAAAATTGATGAAGTAGCCTACCACACTGCATATAGAAAGAGCCCCTTGATATCAGATAAATTCAATAATTTCTGGGGAAAGTATTTTGTCAAGACAGCGTTGGCTTGCATATTGTTTTTTCTTATTATACCTGCAATAATATATTTTGCTTCTTATACTTCAGTTATGCAAGTACCAGGGAACGGTATAAAGGAATTCTTTAATAATCAAACCCACATGTATAACTTTCATAATGAGTTAAGCATAAAGCATTCCTTCTCGTCTCCATGGTGGGCTTGGCCCATTATGGCAAAACCCATTTGGTTCTATGGCTCAAAAGCCTTAGCAGTGGAAAGCCTTACCTCAAGTATAATTTGTATGGGTAACCCATTAATATGGTGGATAAGTATTCCCGCACTTATTACAGGAATTATTTTTGCCGTCAGGAGAAGGGACAAATATATGATTGTTCCTATATTTGGTGCACTATTTCAGTATATTCCTTGGATGGTTGTTCGCAGAATGGCATTTATCTATCATTACTTTTCTGTTATGCCTTTTTTAATTATTGTTATAGTATATCTTCTCAGGATCTTCTCCGAACTTGGTAAAAGCGCAAAAAAAATTACGTATATATATCTTATTCTAACTGCCTTTTTATTTGTAATGTTCTATCCAATTCTATCTGGATTGGTAATACCAAGATGGTATGCCAGCTTGCTGGAATGGTTTCCAGGTTGGAGCTTCAGATACTAAGCTTGCAGATAAGAAATTCTCACTTTCTGCATGTAGATGGGGAGTATCTCTTATACTTCTTAAAAATTTTATCAAAATAATTGATATTGCAGAAGCCAACCTTTTCAGCTACAAGAGTTATTGGCAAGTCCGTTTCTCTTAATAAGTCTTCAGCTTCATTTATCCTATATAGATTCAAAAACTCGATAAACGTTTTGCCTGTTACTTTTTTGAAAACTTTACAGAAATGATATGAACTCAGATTAACTAAATTTGCAGCAATTTCAATTGTAATTTTTTCAGGAAAGTGAGCTTCTATATAATTGAATAAAAATTTAAATCTCTCCAATCTATTATCCTTGATATAAATTTTGCCTATTTGCTCAGTATAAGCTTTTGCTCTTATTACTTGTAGTGTTAGCATACTTAAAAGGCATTTTACTGCTATTTCGTACCCAGTTTTCTTCTGTTCAAATTCATATATAATACTATTAACAAATGATAAAAATGCAATATAATTTTCCGACTTTTCTTTTACAATGCTTGGAAAAGTCATCTTACCCTCGATGAAAGGGTATATTAATTTTTTCTGCTGCGTATCTGGTATATAGTATGAAAGTACAGATTTATCAAATACGATAGCATAGAATGTTACCTTTGTATTATTAACCAAATACCCTGAATGTAGTTCACCTTGGTTAACAAACAAAATGTCTCCATTCTCAGCATAGTACTCCACACTACCTATTTGAAAAATAGCATTTCCCTCTTTAATAAAAATTATTTCAAAGCTATCGTGCCAATGAATATGAAGAACACTATTTAGATTTGATATGTTCTCTGAAACATTTAAAAATAAATTAGCCCTGAAATCATTACTTAGGACATGTGTATTCTCCTTTAAGCTAGGCTCATTAGACATTTTTAATACCCCTGCCACAATATAGTATAATTATTTTCACAACATTATATAGAGACTACTTATAAATGAAAATATATAATCATTATATAAGTAGCTGCTATTTAATACAAGAAATGAAATCTAATAAATTTTAAGGAGAAAAATATGCATGATATTAAAATAGGGACTTTGGTTAGTGGAAGTGATACTTTGCGTGTAATTCCTCAAATAATTCCTTATGGATTCGAGTCATTTAGTATTACTTTTTGGCAAACAACAGGAGCTGTAGATTTATCTGAGCTAGGAAAGAAAATAAGAGATATAACTGATGAAAAGGGAATAGAAATTTCAAGTATATCAGTATTTGGCAACCCGCTTACTGGAGAAGGCGATAATAAGGATACCCTGGCCAGTTGGGAAAGACTAATTGACAATGCACATCATTTTGGGGCGAACCTAGTTACAGGCTTTACAGGCAGAATTCCAGGGAAACCTATTGACGAATCTATAAAAAGATTTACTGAGGTCTTTGGCCCATTAACAAAAAGAGCAGAGGATAAAGGGATTAAGATAGCCTTTGAAAATTGTGATATGGGAGGAACTTGGTATACTGGAGAATGGAATATAGCACAAAATCCTACTGCATGGGAGATGATGTTTAATGCTGTTCCTATGGATAATATAGGTCTAGAATGGGAGCCCTGTCATCAGATGGTTAGCCTAATTGACCCGATCCCACAGTTACGAAAATGGATAAACAAAATATTTCACGTACATGGAAAGGATGCAACAATAGCCTGGGATATTGTTAAGGAATATGGAATTCATGGTCCAAAGGAATTTGTTTGGCACAGATCTCCAGGCTTTGGTGATTCAAATTGGACAGATATTATTACTATACTTAGGCAGGCAAATTACAAGGGTAATATAGACATAGAGGGATATCATGATCCAGTATATAGAGATGTATTAGAAATGACTGGTCAAGTGCATTCACTAAACTATTTGAAGCAGTGTAGAGGTGGTTCATTCATAGCTAATCCAGTTTAATTCTTAAGAATATCTATACCTAAGAATGGAGCGTAAGAAAAAATGAGTATATATAAAATAGTACTAGTTGGATGTGGCAGTATGTCACATGAGTGGATAAAATACGCATTGCAAAGCTCAGACTGTGAAATTGTTGCATTAGTAGACGTATTCATTGATAACGCAAATAAGATAAATCAAGAATTTAATCTAAACTGTCCAGTGTTTTATAATTTAAAAGAGGCTATTAGTACTACAAATGCAACTCTAGTTTTTGATGTAACAATTCCAGCAAGCCATATGAAAGTGGTAACAGAAGCTATGAGGGCTGGCTGCAATGTAATGGGTGAAAAACCAATGGCGACATCGATTATAGAGGCAAGAGAAATTTTAGCCGTCCAGAAGGAGACTAACAAATCATACTCCGTAATGCAAAACAGAAGATTTGTAAAAAATATAAGAGCATATAAAAATATTGTACAATCCGGCCAAATAGGAAAATCAGGTATGGTTTGTGCTGATTTCTTTTTAGGTCCACATTTTGGAGGATTTAGAGATTTAATGGATAGTCCACTAATATTAGATATGGCAATTCATACCTTTGATCAGGCAAGATTTATTACAGGTTCAGATCCTGTATCAGTATACTGTCATGAGTTTAATCCAGTGGGCTCATGGTATAGGGGCAATGCAAGTGCAATATGTATTTTTGAATTTGCAGATAACTCTGCATTTTGCTATCGCGGTTCATGGTGTTCAGAAGGCTGTCCTACCTCATGGGAGTCATCTTGGAGAGTAACAGGCAGTGAAGGAACAGCTATGTGGGATGGTACCAATTTACCCTATGCTGAGGCTGTAAAACTTTCAGATAGCAACCCGTTCCATAATGAATGTGAAAAGCTAGAGCTGGACATAAGCTGGAATGGTAGAGAAGGTCATTTGGGTTGCTTGGATGAAATGTTTTTAGCTCTAAAGGAAGGCAGAGCGGCAGAAACTGATTGCAGGGATAATATTCAAAGCATATTAATGGTATACGGAGCAATTGAAAGTTCAAAAACGGGTAAAAAGGTTTTATTAGATTCAATGTAGAACGTATTACCTAAATTTGTATTTGAGGTGGATATTTTACAAAACTTTCAAATGTGATTTCACAGTGGTTGTACCCATATCATTTAAGTTAACTGATTTGGGTACTACCACTGTTTTTTTAAAAAAATTCCGTATAACGTAAAAAACCCTGTGCACAGCGTAATCGCGGGTTCTTTCTCACATTTGGATATATCACTTCTCCCAATTCTCTGGAATATTCTTTTATATCCAGAAAATCAGAAGAGTCGCACATAACACATATCCTAACTTGAGAAAGAACCTAATCGCGAATGCACAAGGCTTTTTTTGGTGGGAGGAGATGGATTCGAACCATCGAAATCGTAGATAACAGATTTACAGTCTGCCCCCTTTGGCCGCTCGGGAACCCTCCCATATGGAGCTGGCGGACGGAATCGAACCCCCGACCTGCTGATTACAAGTCAGCTGCTCTACCTGCTGAGCTACACCAGCATGAAAACATGCTATTTTACTGCTTTTGACGATCTAAACAGATGATTTTCATGTCATATTAAGCAGATGATTGTCTCAACTGCTTAACTATAATAACATGGGTTAAAGTTAATTGTCAACACTTTCAGCAAAAAGTAATTTGAAATATAAATTGCATGAGCCCACAGTTTGCCATATACAGTAAACTGAGGGCTCATGGTTTTTCTTGACTTGTTTACTAATTAATAATTGAATTGGTCAACATTCTTTGAATCAAATATTAATGCGTCACCTAAAATGATCACTTTATCCTTTATATCTTTGTCGCCTAATCTGCTTGCTGTAATCTTTGCTGAATCTGTTTTTATAGTACCTTTGTTCAGCTGAAAACCAGTTTGGACTGCTAAGTATCCTAAATCCATACAATTCCACAAAACTCCTGATTTCATAGGGTTTGTGTCATCTTTTATATATGCTTTTATTGCATTCGGAGTCGCCAAACCTGTCATATAAATTTTTGTTGGATCAGGTTTTTGTGTTGCTGATTGATACTGTGACCCCAACGCCGGTGTAGCCATAGATGTTAATCCAATAGCTCCCTGAATCTTGTCAGCACCTTCACCCATACGTCCTATTAATGTTCCGCACTGAGTCTGATTTGCTGTTTCATCTGGACCTGGATAATAAACATCTGTTTCTTCATTATTTATTTTCATAAAACTATAATCAGCTTTAGCTAATAATAGTTTTATAGAAGCTAACCAAGCCTGCTGATTTGCGTCTGTTTTTGCAGAGGATACTATAGCAATGTTAGCTGTCTTTGAATTATCATAACCCCTATCTTTTAATCCCTTAGCTAAAGCCGCAACTAATCCTTCTGCTATACCTTCTGAAGCAACCTGATTTACAAACATATCTCTTACATCTGCTTGAGCATCAGCATCATAAGTTAAAACTTTTATTCCCTTTGATTGAGCCTTCTTAAGTGTTGGTGCAATAGCTGTTGGATCATTAGGTGAAACAATTATGACATTAACCTTCTGAGCAATCCATCCCTCTAGAATGTCTACTTGTTTCTGATTTGTCGCCTGATCCTGTGGAGGTCCATCGTATAAAAACTCTACCGTTTTACCATCTTTGTTTAATTCATCAATAGCTTCAAGAGCACCAGTTTTACAAGCATCGAAATAGTTTTCACCTTTAAACTTTGGTAGCATTGCAATCTTCAATGTCTTGCTTGAACTTGCGCACCCTACCAAAGCAACCATCATCACTGATACTATCATAACAACTGCCAACACTGATGATATCAATCTTCTTTTACTCATCTTAATCCTCCTAATAAATTATATTTTTAGTCCTTTCGGACTTGGGGCACAGTTTTAAATGCTTTTTGTTTTATGTGACTATACAGTACTATCTAGTTTAATAATCCTGCTTTTTTTAATTCTTTCTGTTAATATCGCATAGGTAATTAAACTAATTACTAAGACAGAGCCATTAACAATTGTTTGTGAGTCTATCGGTATATTTAAAACAGTTAGTCCACTGTTTAAAACCGCAATAATAAATGTTGCAATGATTGTACCCTTGATATCACCTAAGCCACCGAGAATGCTGGTACCACCAAGCACAATAATTGTTACTACTTTAAGTCCAATACTAGTGCCTGCATCATATTTAATACTAGTAAACCTTCCAAGCCAAATCATTGATGCTAGGGCACACATTAACCCACTTATAACATAAATTAATATTAATTTTCTCTCGGTTTTAATACCTGAATATTTTGCTGCGTTTTCATTTAGGCCGATTGCAAATAATTCCCTACCTAGTGTTGTTTTAGATAATATTAAGTAGAATACTACTGCAAATGCTGCATATAAAAATGCTTGAAGTGGAAAACCACCTATGTCGGTATTCCCTAAAAATTGTGTTGCAGGGTAGGAATAAACGCTATCACCTAACGACATTCCCCTTGCTATCCCCATATATAAAAACATTGTCGCAAGTGTTGTAACTAATGGAGATATTTTTAACTTTGCTATTACAAAGCCATTAAATAAGCCACATAATAAACCAGTTAGAAGTGTAACAATAATACCAGCAGTACTCCCAAACTTTACAGCAGCAAGGCCTCCTGACATTGCTGCTAATACCATTGTAGAACCAACCGAAAGATCTATTCCTCCAGTAATGATAATTAATGTAACAGGTAAAGCCAGTAATCCTAATTCTATAATATTTCTTATCATTACACCTATAATATAGTCAAAGCTTAGAAATGCTGAATTCAAACAAGCAATTGTTATAAACAATAGTATAAGTATAAAAAGCAGTGCCATATTAAAGGTCAACCTGAATTTTTGGTTTTTCATTATCCTGCCTCCTTTGCACCACTGTTATTTTTTTTCTTTTAATAAATTTCATGGCACCAAGTATAACAGAAACTATAATGATAATACCCATAATAGCATCAGACCAGTCTGAGCTTATTCCAAGGTAATTAATGGCTGGGGAAATAATCGATAATATCAATGCCCCAAATACTGTGCCTAATATTTTTCCGCTTCCACCAGCAATTGATGTTCCACCCAATACAACTGCAGCAATAAATGTCATTTCTAGACCACTTGCCATAGTTGTTGTAACTCTCTGAGATGCTGTTGCAATTATTGTTGCAGAGACTCCAAATAATGCACCTGCTATGATATAGGTAATAATTACTGTGCGCTCAATATTAATTCCTGCAAGCCTCGCACCATCTGAATTATTACCAATCGCATAAAGCTTTTTAGAAAATTTACTATATTTCATAAACAAAATAGCAATTGTTGTTATTATGAACATTAGTATTAAACTAGATGGTATTAAGCCAAATAATTTTGCTTCAAAGGCAAGCCATGTAAATTTTGCTGGTAGATCGTATATAGAGCCCTCTACTACAAATGGTAGCACGCCCGCAAACAGCTGAGTTGTGGCTAGTGTTGCAACAATTGCAGGTATACGTAACTTAGTAATGAATATTCCATTTATTCCACTTAATACTGCTCCTGTTATCATAGCTACCGGCAACAAAATCCATATACTTGCTCCTGTTTTACCAACAGCTGCTATAACAATACACACAATACTCATTAAAGCACCAGTAGAAACGTCTATATTGCTTGTTATTATAATTAAGTTCATACCAATTGCTGCAATTAAAACATAACTGAATCTGTTTAAAATACTCATTACATTATTTAAAGAAAAGAATCCTTTTGTAAGTATACTTAAAAAAACAAGTACAACAATTAGAAATATTGCTAAATATGTTTCCGTAACTAAAAACTTTTTGAAATTAAACCCTGTATTTTCAGTGGATTCAAATTTCGATTTATTCTTCATATCATCCATCCACTTATCCTTCCTTTATCTCTAAAGCTAGTTTTAAAATCCCCTCTTGCGTAGCTTCCGCACGGTTAAAGCAGCCAGCTATTCTACCATATTTCATAACATATATTCTATCGCACATCCCTAAAAGTTCTGGTAATTCGCTACTAATCATAAATATTGTTAGATGCTTTGCAGTTAGCTCTGAAATAATTTTATGAATCTCAGCCTTTGCATTAACATCTACTCCACGTGTTGGTTCGTCAAGTATCATAAGCTTTGGGCCAAGTGCTAACGCCTTAGATACAGAAACTTTTTGTTGATTACCACC
This sequence comes from Ruminiclostridium sp., assembly GCA_036507975.1. Classification (GTDB taxonomy): domain Bacteria; phylum Bacillota; class Clostridia; order Acetivibrionales; family DSM-1351; genus Ruminiclostridium. Next base: position 57,073 of record DATCID010000141.1, on the reverse strand, counting down.
TGAAAGATTTGCAACTAAAAAGTCTGAATCAGGGGCTTTAATTCCAACCTCATTAATATATTTTTCTGCAGTTACTTTCTCTTTATTAACATCTATAAATGATCTTTTGGAATATTTTTTTAACTGAGGCATAGTAATATTATCTTTAATGCTCATATCCACTACAAGTCCGTATTTTGCACGATCTTCCGAAACATATACAAGTCCGCAATCCATAGCTTGGTTGTAATTGTCTATCTTCTGTTTCTTTCCATCAATATAAACTTTACCAGAGGACTTTTTTATAAACCCACATAGTGCCTGTGCTAATTCAGTACGTCCTGACCCTGCCAGGCCTGCAAATCCGACTATTTCACCCTTTTGAATATTAAAGGAAATGTTTTCAAGCAAGCCACTTACATTAAGTCCTTCAACTCTTAACAGCTCATTACCAATCTCTGTTTCAGTCTTTGGATAATAATTATTCATGCTGCGACCAACCATATCAGCTACTAAAGCATCTTTATTGGTTTCATTAACATTTTTGGTGGAGATATATTTTCCATCCCTAATAACAGTTACTCGGTCACACACTTCAAAAATTTCTTCCAAACGATGGCTTATATATACAATGCCAACTCCATTTGTGCGAAGTTTTCTAATTATTTCAAATAAAGCATCAACCTCTCTTTGAGTCAGAGATGCTGTAGGTTCGTCTAAAATAAGAATTTTGCTGTCAAAGGTTAGTGCCTTTGCAATCTCCACCATTTGTTTTTGTGCCATTCCCAATTCTTTAATTTTCGTAGACAAATCAATTTTTGTGTTAAGCATTTTAAAAATTCTTTTTACATCCTGTTCCATAGTATAGTAGTCTAAAACAGGTAAAAATCCCATTACCTTTTTTTGCTTTTCATGACCTAAAAACAGATTTTCTAAAACGGTCATTTCCTCAAATAAGCTTGTCTCTTGATAAATAATTGATATACCCTTTGCAAATGATTGATTTGGATTATTAAAGTTTTGATTTTCACCATTAACATATATAAAACCGGAATCCGGTTTATATACACCTGTAACAACCTTCATTAGTGTTGATTTTCCTGCACCATTTTCACCACATATAGCATGAATTTCGCCAGAGTAAAGGCTAAAATCCATATCTGATAAGGCCAGTACGCCAGGAAAGGTTTTCACTATGTTTTCTAATCTAAGTAATTCTGGCATATAAAATCCCCTTCTTTGCACATGAAATAACTTTTATTTTATAACGCCATACTCCATTGACAAACCTACTCTTCCATAATGCTTTCCTCAAGTACAACTCTATTATAATGTAATTGTAGTTTGATCAGAATATATAATCCAAACAACTATATGTAAAATACAAAACCAAAATACAAAACCAATACTTTGAATTTATAAAAAAATATGATACTTTATAGCTAAACTATTTATGATTTGGCTTGATATTTACTTCTATTATTAATTAAGGGAGTGTTATGAAAAAGCTGCTTTCTACTAAATTATTAACAACTTATTTTATCCTCATAATATGCATTATTATATTTGCAGACATTATTTTGAGTATCTATAATACTAATATGTTAAAGTCAAATGCTAAGTATAATTTAGAACAATTTTCTAAAAACACAACTAATCAAGTTGATACAACTCTACGTATGATGGATTCTACAGCGATAGATATTGCAATAAACAAAGAGCTCTTACATGCACTTAAAAGTTCACCTCTAGATACTTCAAAAAATAGGCAAACTATACGGAGTATATTAAACCAAAATTATATAAACAAATTTGACATTTATAGAATAAGTATTTTCACTAATGATGGCTTTGCAGTGTCCACAAATAATATTGATATTTCTAGAGAAAAAATTATTGATATCGTTAAAAATTCAAAGTGGTATAACAATGTTTCTGTGGTAAATGGCAGAAGATTCTTAGTTAAACCCCACAAAGACCCTTGGAGTTTATCATATCCAATTGATGTTATATCTTTAGTAAAAGCCATTAAGAATGGCACTGAAATTTTAGGCTATATAGAAATTCAGCAAAATGTAAATGTGCTTCAAAACATATGTAAAAACCAATGGAATGGTAATAATCTTTATATGGCATTGATAGATATAAACAAAGATGTATTTTACACAAATTTGAATACAACAACTGATTCAGCGCAATATAATCAAAAAATAAAAACAATTATTAAAAGTATACAAAGCTATTCCTATAAAACTATTGAATCAAAAACAGATATGCTTTCAATTAGCGACTCCAACTATACCGATTTAAAAATAGTACTATTACTTCCAAAAAAGTTGTTGCTGCAATCTAATAAATATTTTCAAATAACTTTACTCTTAGTACTATTTATTGCAGCAGTTTTATCATATATAACAATTCTTATTATGACAAAGACTATAACTAAGCCAATTAACAAATTAGTTAAGAAAATAACACTCATAGATATAAATAACTTATCTGATTTTACAGATCAAGTGTCAGGAAGTTATGAGGCTGATTTAATCAACCACACCTTTTATGAAATGGCTAACAGATTAAAAACCTCTATGAACAAAGAAATTGCTACTCAAAAATTACAAACTAAAGCAGCCTTTGATGTTTTGCAGTCACAAATAGGCCCACATTTTCTTTATAATACACTAGGAAGTATTGCAAATATGTGCGAAGAAGGTGAAAGCAAGCAGGCTGCAGATGCATGCTATAATCTTTCTGAAATTTTAAGATATGCTGGTAATTATTCAGATAGTATTGTGTCAGCAAAGGATGAATTTATAAATATAACTGCCTATATGGCCTTAATGAAGTATAGGTATAAGCATAGAATAAATTATTCTATAAATTATGATGAGGATATTCTTTCAATAAAACTTCCCAAGCTTACGATCCAGCCGATAGTAGAAAACGCAATAAAATATAGTCTTCTAAAAACCGAAAATATTTATATTGATATTTGCTGCGGTTTGATCGATAGTATTATGTATATAAAAATATCTGACAATGGTATAGGTATTGATGAAGATACAAAACAAAGTATATATAATGATTTTTATTATTACACTAAGGTTTCAGATGGATTTGAAATATTACAAAATATTAAATTTGGCGGAATGGGTTTACTAGGAACTATTTTACGGTTGCACCTACATTTTGGAGAAAAAAGCGCCTATGAGATTACCCGAAATAAATTTGGGGGTACAACAGTAACATTATTTATAGATTTTAGTGAGAGGTGAAAGTTATATGTATAAAGTTACAATAGTAGATGATGAGCCATCAATAATAAGTTCAATTAAAAGGATCATAAATAAGACCACAGAGTTTACAGTTATTTCCGAAGAATACAGCGTCGATAAGTGTATTGAGAATTTGCCTAAGAACAAACCAGATATAATTTTTACAGATATTAGAATGCCTGGTAAAAGCGGAATAGAACTCATTAAATATCTTTCAAATAATTATAAAGATATTGTAGTAATTGTGGTGAGTGGCTTTGATGATTTTGAATATGTAAGGGAAGCTTTTATTTATGGTGTTGAAGATTACATTTTAAAGCCAGTCCATCCAACAAAATTTTTAGATTTATTAAATTCTTTATATATTAAAATTAATAATAAGAATTTAAAAATCGTTAAAAATTTGGCAGACATTATAGATTGCAATCGATCTACGAGTGTTAGTGAAAAAATGGTTTATGATATTGAAGAGTATATGAAAAATAACCTGACACAGGATATATCTATTTCAGCTGTATGCACTCATTTTTCAATTAGTCAACCCTACCTAAGCAAGATTTTTAAAAAGTATAAAACTTGCACATATAATGATTTTCTTATAAATATCAAAATAAGCAAAGCCAAGCAATTACTAAAGGATCGTCCAGACCTTTTAATTGGAACAATCGCTGAATTATCAGGTTTCACAGATCAGTTTTATTTTAGTAAAGTTTTCAAAAGTATTGAAAACACAACACCCTCAGAGTACAGACGATTTATTCTTTCCTGTTAATGGAGAGTAGTCCCCCTCCATTTTTTTGACGCCAATATTAAGGTCATTGAAGATTGAAAGGAAACTGAGAATAATAAATGACCTTGTAAACATAAGGTTTACAAGGTCATTAGTAACTGATTTATTACTGGAATTTTCTGACTATGATTACAAGTCAGCTGCTCCACCTGCTGGGCTACACCAGCATGAAAACATGCTATTTTACTGCTTTTGACCATCTAAACAGATAGTTTTCATGTCATATTAAGCAGATGATTGTCTCAACTGCTTGTCTATAATAACATGTACTTAAAGTTAATGATATCTGTATAATACAAGACTTTTTAGCCAATATATGGTATTATAGTTTATAAATAAACTTCTAATAGTGATTAATGAAAGTATTAGATAGGTCGGTAAAGTTGGGGCATAAAGGTGATAAATTTATTGAAATATGAATAATATTTTTTATAATAAATTGGAACTTATTTATAGTTTTTAGTGTCTAATACATTTGAAGGAAAATTATGGAGGGGAAAACTATGAAAAAAATAAAATTATTATTTTTTGTTATTTTATTTGCTACTTTAAATTTTATTTGTTCACCATTGGAAAGTATTGCCAAATCAATTGATAGCACAAATAATCCCAATAAAGGAATAGAGAGTTTTAAAAGAACTGATGAAGACATCCTTAATAATAAAAAATATAGTTATTGTGACCCTAAAATGCTAATTTTAGGTAATCCAAATATAGATCCTAAAATGCTAATTCCAGGTAATCCAAATATAGACCCTAAATTTCTAACTCCAAATATAGACCCTAAATTGCTATTTCCAAGTACTAGAGTTATATACCCTAAAAGTCAACTTTCAGTTCAGGTTGGTAATGAACCTATACAAGGATTTTATGAAAATGGGAAATAGACTATTTATACTTGCTCACTTCATTCTATGGGTGATGTGAAATATTTATTGCAGTGGGTTGCAAACTATTTTGACTTTTAGATAGCTATAGGGATGTTGATTTACTGTGTTAGATATTGAATAACTTTGAAGTAAAGAATATCACTTAAAATACTGTAAAAAATTCAAGGGAACATTTAATCCAAAAGTTTCATAAAATCCAAATTGGTATATTGCTCCTAATAATACTGAATTTATCTGTGGTAAACCATATGTAATCTGTTACTCTTCCACTGTAAATCAACTCTACTTCCTACCTTGATGCTCCTATGCTTGATACCATTTTTATCTTGTCCTTTGCCTTACACGCTCTCAAACAATACAACCATGTATCTGCCTGTTTCTAGTGTGAATAAGCACCATTCTCTTTGCAGGTGTACCTCTTTACTAGGTAGTATTTGCAAGTGCTTATACAGGCTGTAAATGGCAAATAATGCATTAAAAAAGAGAGGGGTTTTAATTCTCTCTGATATTGGCTGTTATATCTTCTTTTTATGGGTGACTGTTAGCTTGGTATTACTCTTTGCAATACTTGTCAGTAGGTCATAGTCCTCAAATCCAACATGAAGGTCATGCCCATAGAGATTGGCATAATGTTCTACCATATCCATACTGCTATGCCCTAAGATATGCATAAGCTTAATACTATCTCCACCTTTCATAATCCAATTCTTTGCATAAGTGTGTCTGAATAAGTGAGAGTTTCCATCCCTGTCATGGTGTAAACCTCTTTAGGCTCTTCCTGTACCTCTAATATGTGGAATTTAAAAGTTGGAAAGTAATTCTTTTCCATAAACCAGTAATTAAAGATTGCCTTTAGATGCCTTAAAGCTGTATTGATGGAAACAGGCTTCCTTGTGCCTTGAGACTTGACTTATTCAATGTAGCTAATGATAGTATCAGAGTCTATGCTGCTGATGTCACTATCCTCTCCACACCATCTCATAAACTTGTAAAATTCATTCCTGTAATTTTGTACTGTCTTTTCTGACCTGTTTTTTGAATTAGTAAATCTAATAAATTCCTCAAAGGCAGATTTCATTGTTACATTATTGTGTTTCTGATTAATTTTGAGTACTAAAGCCATACAGATGATTACCTCCATTTGATAGTAAATCATCTGTTCCTTGATTGTCATAAAATAATAAAAAACCTTGTAAACATAAGGTTTACAAGGTCATTAGTAACTGCTTTATTACTGGAATTTTCTGACTATGATTACAAGTCAGCTGCTCTACCTGCTGAGCTACACCAGCGTATATATATAATTAGAAAATGGCGACCCGGAACGGGCTCGAACCGTCGACCTCCAGCGTGACAGGCTGGCATTCTAACCAACTGAACTACCGGGCCATTTTAAAATTATAATGGTGACCCATAGGGGAATTGAACCCCTGTTATCGCCGTGAAAGGGCGGTGTCTTAACCTCTTGACCAATGGGCCATTTTAAAGCTTCGTCTGACTTTCGCCAACCGACAAAGTATATTGTACTTAGGGTTGTACAAAATGTCAAGCAATTTCTAAATCTTTTTTTAACATATCTTTTATGCAGTGTATCTGTCTAAAAAGCCTTTAAACTCTTGCTGTTTAAAGGTTTTATGGTGACCCATCGCAGGGTCGAACTGCGGACACCTTGATTAAAAGTCAAGTGCTCTACCAACTGAGCTAATGGATCGTATTTTGTGGTTTTTTTGACCACAAGTATAGATAATACTTAATAAACACTAGTTTGTCAACATATTTTAAAAAAATACATTAGAAATGCTCAATAAGTTCAAAACAATGTAAAATATAGTTGCATTTGCCACTATATTTTACATTTTAGAAACTATAATAAACAATAATGGATTTATTTTACTATTATCTGTTCTCTGTCTTTTCCTACTCCTACTAGGCCAATTTTAACTCCGACAAGCTCTTCTATCCTATTTAGATATTTTTTAGCGTTACGTGGCAACTCATCAAAACATTTAATATTTGAAATGTCTTCATTCCAAGGTTCGAACACTTCATAAATAGGTTTGCACTTTGCAAGCTCATTTAAGCTTGCTGGGAAGGTTTTTATAGTCTGTCCATCCTTGTTATAGCCAACACAAAGTTTTATCTCCTTGAGCTTCCCAATGGTGTCTACGTGGTTTATTGCCAAGGCCGTTAATCCATTTATTTTTGTAGCATATTTAATCATAACAGTATCAAGCCAACCACATCTTCTAGGTCTTCCTGTAGTTGTACCATATTCAAAGCCCAGTTCTCTTATAGTATCGCCTATTTCATTATTTTGTTCTGTAGGGAATGGGCCAGCTCCAACCCTTGAGGTATAGGCTTTGAGAACTCCATAAACCTCATTAATATATGTCGGACCAATTCCAGAACCAGTACAGACTCCACCTGCAATTGGATTTGAAGATGTAACGTATGGATATGTTCCAAAATCAATATCCAAGAAGTTAGCCTGTGCACCCTCAAACAAAATATTTTTTCCATCATCTATTGCATCTGCCAAAATGCTAGTAGTATCAGTAATATATCTCTTTAGCTGCTCAGCATAACCTAAATATTCCTCTATAATAGGCTCAGCTTGGTATGGTTTCCCCCCATATACTTTTTCTATTATAAGGTTTTTCAACTCCAAATTAGCTTTTACTTTTTTAATAAATTCTTCCTTATCTATCAAGTCACACATTCTAATACCAGAGCGCTCAATCTTATCTGCATAACAAGGTCCTATACCCCTTTTTGTTGTTCCAATGCTATTTTCTCCTCTAAAATTCTCTTGAAGTTCATCCAATCCTATATGATAAGGCATTATCACATGTGCCCTATCACTTATTAAAAGGTGGTCAGTTGTTATTCCTCTATCATTTAAGCCTTTCATTTCATCAAGTAAAACAGCTGGGTCAACTACAACTCCATTTCCGATAATACATGCTTTATCTGTATGAAGTATTCCAGATGGTATCAGATGCAATGCATATTTAATACCATTTGTAACAATAGTATGTCCTGCATTGTTTCCACCAGAAAACCTTACAACTATATCTGACTGCTCTGCAAGCATGTCAATATACTTTCCCTTGCCTTCGTCACCCCATTGAGTTCCTACAACTACTCTTACTGTCATTATATAATCCTCCTGTCTACCAAATACAAGTATTAACTTTTAATTATAATTAAATAGGTATCTTTGATTTTACATATATTTGAATAAAGTTTTAAATCAACTATTAAATTATAACTTAGAGAAAATTATAATTCAACATAAACTGTTGTATGATTCAGATGAAATGTTTCTATATTTCAAGATATCGGCAGTTTAATCAGAAATTCTGCTCCCACATCAGTATTGCATACTGTGATATTTCCCTTCATAGCATTAATTGAAGACTTTGCTATTGAAAGGCCAAGCCCAAAATTTCCACCTTTACCTTTATAAAATCTATCGAAAATATGCGGTAAGTCCTCTTTTTCTATTCCACATCCGTCATCGCTAATTTTTATATATGCATTAATATTATCTCTATAAATGATTATATCAACCTTGTTTTTTGCAAATCTGATGCTATTTGATGCTATATTCACAACAGCCTGTGATAATAGCTCTTCATCAACGCTAACTGAAATTTGATTATTTTCTTCCTTTAAAGTAAGCTGTTTTTCACTTTTTATTGCCAATCCATTTATTCTTTGAATGTAGTCTTTCATAATATTGTTCAAATTCGTCCTACACATATTTACAGTATAAGTATTATTTTCTATTCTAGAAAGAACCAATAACTGTTCAACCAACGAAGTTAGCCGTTTACTTTCCTCACATATTATTTTCGCAGCCTGCACATTATCAGGAAACACGCCTTTCATTATACCTTCTGCATATCCCTGCACTGACATAAGTGGTGTTCTAAGCTCATGAGAAGCATTTTGCAAGAAAGTTCTCTGAGAATTTTCAGACTGGTGTAAACTTTGAGACATAGAATTCATACTATTAGAAAGCTCAAATATTTCCTTCGATGAAGTTATTGGTTCCATAGATACAAACTCTCCATACCCTATCTTATTTGCGATATCATTTATTTTTTTAATCGGCTTTGAAATACTATTTGAAATAAGTAAAGATATAAATAAGCTCACAAGAGTGGCAATAGCCAAAATGCTAATGAGTATTACATTTATAATTTTTATTAAACCATTTGCATCATCCATAGATAATATATATATTAGTTTAAACGCTAATTGTTTTGTGGAGTTTTTTGCCAGAAGATATTTTTTATTATCTACCTTTATTTGCTGTGTGTTTCCATTTTTGACAAATTCTACTATTTTAACTTGATCAATTATGTTGTTATTTAAGAATGAGTCCTCTGAAAAGGATTTTGGATAAATAAGTTTTCCCTGATTGCTTAATACAATAATTTCTGTTTTTGTGGCTATCTTTGATGTTTTTAGAGTAGCCCTAAGCTTTGGCAAAGAAGTCACCAATTTCTCCTGACTTTGCTTAGAAACTAGGTTGCTGTTCACCTGCTGCTTAACTAAATAGTTTGTTGCCTCTATCGAATCTTTCAAATCTTCATTTGATGTTTTTAATATATAAGATCGCATAATTATATTGAAAATCAGCATTGTAATCAGAGGAATGACTATAATAATTATCATATAAGGAATGGCTATTTTGTATTTAATCTTTTTCATTAGCATCACTCTCCGTTATCTTGAAGCCAAAGCCCCATACAGATTCAATTTTAATATTGCTCTTACAAGCAATCAGTTTCTTTCTCAGTCTTTTAATTACATCATCAGTAGCTCTTGTATCAGCATCAAAATCAAATTTCCACACATTCTTCAATAGTTCCTCCCTGCTTACGGCCTTATCCTTATTTCTGATAAGATACGTAGTTAGAAGGAACTCTGTAGGAGTGATCTCTACAGGCTTTCCTTTACAGAGTACACTTCTCTTGCTTACGTTAACAGTCAAATCAGAAAAGCTTATAATTTCATTTTGCTGCTCTGAGGTCTTTTCCATTACAATTCTTCTAAATATTGCTTTGATTCTAACAATCAGCTCAATTGGAGAAAAAGGCTTGGTTAAATAATCATCACTACCAATAGAAATACCTGTTATCCTATCAATTTCACTATCTTTCGCAGATACAATTATGATTGGTATATTGCTAATAGCCCTGATTTTACCACATAAGGACAACCCATCTGTTCCCGGCATCATTATATCTAAAACAACTAAATCGGATGGGTTATCAACAAACTCACTATAGAGGTCATCTCCATTTGAAAAAGTTTTAACCCGATATCCTTCATTTAGCAGGAAGGATTTTATTAGTTCTCTAATATTCAATTCATCATCTGCAACATAAATCAATTTACTCATTATCATCACCCTAGTATAATCTTATCACGAATGTTCTGTATAATTAACATATAAAATGATCTTGCCACAGCTTTGCCACAATTCTTCCGTTGTTTTCACAGAACCAACTTCATTATACTTGACATAGAAGTTATTAAATTTTTCAAGGAGGCTTTATGAAGAAACTTATTACCCTAATTCTCACAGTGTCATTGGTATCAGTGATGTCAACAGCAATATTTGCTACGCAGCAGTCAGCAACTGACAGTTCTACACAGACTACACAGGTTAATGCTGAGAAAAAAGTACAGAGAAGTGAATTCAAGGCACAGGTAACACCTTTAAGGACTGAACGTAAATCAAATAGGGAAGAAAATTTGGCTTTACGTGAACAAAACAAGTTACTAGTAACACAGCTACAAGGTAAAATTGCTACTATAAAATTAAGTGAATCCAAACTAACTGCTGAACAAAAAACCAGTCTTAAAGCTTTAAGATTAGAGGTAAAGTCTATAAGAGCTGAAATTAAAGCAACAGCAGGTCAGGTCAAAGCAATTTTGGAAGCAAATAAGGTTAATTTAAAAAACATGGATCTTGCTGCTGTACAAGCTGCATTTAACCAAGTGTTTGGCATTCAGGATTTAAGGCATCAGAAACTGCAAGCAATTAATGATACTTTGAACGAAATGATTGCAACGTTAAGTTAGGACGTACGACATTTAAAAGGGATTGCAACAGAATGTAATTCTGTTGCAATCCCTTTTAATGTCATTTATTGCTATACTTACTTTCCTTCTAAATACGCATTTAGATCTTCGATAAGCTTGTCTGCATCAATTCCATGAATTGCGCAAGCATCTTCGATGCTTTCACCTGAAGATGATGGACATCCTAAGCAGTGCATACCACTATTTAAAAATATAGGTACAGTACCCTTGTCCAAGTTTAAAACATCAGAAATTATCATATCTTTAGTTACTTTAGCCATATAATAAACCTCCTTAATATTTGTATTAGTATTTATTCTTACAACTAACAAATATTATACACTATTCAGTTTTAAAAATACATATAAATAATTATTAAAATATGACTTTAGGTTATATTGTCCATTTAGAGACTGTTATTGCGTAACCCTAATAATAACAGCAATATTCGAAAAAAATTCTGTTATTTTACCTGTTTTTCAACAGTGTCTCGTTGCGGAAATAAAAAGTCCTGAGAATGTAATATGGTTTTTCTATAAATATTTTGTCTTGCTTAAAATGTAAATACAAACAAAGGAACGTTATCATTAATTCCCTAAATTTGCTAAGAAGATGTTTTATATCTATAATAAGAAAGAATATCAATTTTTATTAAGAGAATTATTGCATAAAATATATTGTGAGAAAAGGGGGCATTGTCGTGGGGTTAGCAGAGTGGTTTCAGTTAATGGGAAGTGTTTTTATAGTGGCTCTTGTGTTTATAGTGCTGTTAGTAGTTTTAATTGGTAAAAGGAAATACAAGTTCATATTTGCAGAGATTCTGGTGTGTTTATTGGTAGTGGCTTTTTTAGTTCCATTCTTTACAAACATATCTTTTAGAAGTTCGGTATGTCCTGACAGATACTTTGAAAGTCGAGACTCTAAATGCAAAGTTCCTTTACCACCAAACTCATACCACCAAATGACTCTGCAATACGGATTTAATTACTATTCAAAATCTGATTATAAAAAGTGTATCGAATTTTATGATTACGAACTGCCTAAATTAAAAGAAAACAAGCAGATAATAGGGTATAAAAAAATAAGTAAAAGCACATATGAGATTTATTATGACAAGTTCCACACTTTTGACGTAAATATTTTGGACAGTTTATGGGCATTCTCAGTACAGGTAAAGCCTTTGGAATAAAATTATGTGTTAGACTTGCTAATTTTAATGTAATTTCTCGTGTAAATTTGCTTTTTACACCCCGTTTCCGATGCCGTTATAAAAATGTGTAGTTTTTTCATGCCCCAATTACGTCTACAAAAGTTACATAAAGTATACATCATTTTAAGGGATGTCATCTTCTTTATGGACTTTAAATGACATACTTTCTATGGCGTCTAAATCTTCCTCTGCTATCTTGTAATGCCTATCAGTAGTAATTAATCCATATATGATTTTGTCTATGTTCGGGAGTTTTAATATGGCACTTACCATGCTGTATAGGGCAAGTTGTTTGTATTTTTTCATGCCGTGTATCTTACAGGTGTTATGTAATTTTGTTTTCGGTTGGTCAAGAAGGTATTCCCTCTTGTTGAAGGTTTTGACACCATCCTCCTCGTCAAACTTGAAATACTGGTTACTCGTTGCTAATCGTGCTTTTTTTGTTTCTGCTTTTAAAACAGTAATGTATCTTGTGGAGGGTTTTGGCAATTCTAATGTTTTATCTTTAACCTCTGTAATGGTATAGTTTACTTTGATTTTTTAGTATCTCTATAAATATTTTTTCAGCATCTTTTAATGAAGATGGATAATAACCGTTGGTTACTCTCCAGTTTCTTGTATAAGTAAAAAAACCAATATAATCCTGTAAATATTTAGTACTTACATTCGCCATTTCACCATAAATATATTTCTTTATATCGGAATGGAGTTCGTTAACCCTCGCAAGAGATAGGCTGTTTTCGGTTTTGAGGTCAGCAAACTCTGGGTATGTCAAATAACCTCTGTTTGAAATATAATCAATCATATTGTCTCTATACAAGGTTTCTAAAATCTTTTTATTTTTCTCTTGGGTTACTTTGGCTTTTGCAGGGTCAGCATAACTTGGGGTTTCAAATCCATTGTGGTTTAGAACCGTCATATAATTGGACGGCTTAATATAATGTGCGATATTAAACAATTTGCAATATTCTTCATAGACACTATTGGCATCACTACATATGTAACTTGGGTTATTTAGGTGTTCTTCGAATAGGCTGACAAATAATTCGGTTGTGAGTTTACCTAGGCAGGATACCTTATTTACAGAGTAACCTCGATTATCAATTGCTGTTGTGACAGTAGCAAATTCAGGACCCATTACACCTAATTTTGATGGTATCCTGCCATAACGTGGTTCTCTGACATCCACCTTGTCAATATATGATATTAGTTTCCTTGAGCCTTTTTGAGCCTCTCTTACAAATGTTTCATCTACTTGTATAACTCCCGATAATTTAGGCATGGGAAGGCTTGCGAGAGCATGTAGAAACTTATGTTTCCATAGAAATATGGTCTTGTGATTTATACCGCCACAACCGTAGTCTTTTTCTAATACATTCTTCATCTTATGAAAAGAGTAATCGTTTATCGTCATATGTAGAACGGCAATCCAAATATCCCAATGCCATTTAGTTTTTTCTAAAATAGTGCCTGTAAAAAGGGTAAATTCTTTGTTACAGTCCTTGCATCTATATTTTTGAATATTCTTTTTTATGCCGTTTTTATTAATACTTACTGAACTACATTTGGGACAACAGCAGTTTATCTTTAGATTTTCAAGCCTTTGCTGGAGGTTAAAGGTAACTAAAGAATCCAATTCTTTTTCAAAATTACCATCAGCGTAAGTTGAGTAATAATTTACGGCTTCTTTAAATTTATTGTATGGTAATTTTTCGAGATAAGATAATACTTCGTCAAAGTTTAATTCCTTTTTTCTCATGAAATCAACCCCTTTTATCCAAAGTTATGAATAATACACAATAAGTATATCAATTTTTTAATTAATTCGCAACGAGAGAACATGGCATTATCATACTTTATATCGTTTTAATGTAGTGTTGGCAGTGAAAATATGTAACAGTCGATTATTGGATAATATAAACTTTAGGAGTAACTATTTACATTTTCTGAATTCAGCTTTTCCACTTTCATATAAATTATTTCCATGAAAATCAATTATAACTGTCAAGGGAAAGGCTTCAACCTCTAGCCGTCTTATTGCCTCTGCGCCCAATTCAGGAAAAGCAATAATTTCTTGACTTTTAATACATTCAGCCATTAGAGCACCTGCTCCTCCAATAGCGCCAAAGTACACTGCGCCATATTCTTTCATTGCATTAATAACGTTCTCACCTCTTAAGCCCTTTCCTATCATCCCTGTCATTCCAAGCTTAATTAATGTAGGTGCATATGCATCCATTCTATAACTGGTGGTTGGTCCTGCAGACCCAATTACTTCGCCCTCCCTTGAAGGACATGGTCCGACATAGTATATAGTTTGATTTTGAATATCAAATGGTAAATCTTTATTTTGATTTAGCAAATCTATCATCTTCTTGTGCGCCGCATCTCTTGCGGTATATATTACTCCGCTCAGTGAGATAGTGTCTCCGGCTCTAAATGTTTTTACAGCTTCTCTATTAAATGGTGCTATTACATTGTGGTGCATTTTATTTCCCCCCTGTCTTCTTTATCTCAGCGGCGTTACTAACCTCCCGCTTTCTAATAAGCGGTAGCTAAGTGCCGCCAAGCTTCGAAATAACGTGTGATAAAGAAAACTTGGTCTGTGCCGAGCCATCGGCGAAGGCAGAGGCCTAGTTGCACTTATACTTTACTAAAGTGCTAAAGTCCAGGTGGAGCTATCACTCCATCTGAACTAAGTCTTCTTTATAATATCACTTCCGCATGGCGGGTTACGTGGCAGCTTATATTAACTGCCACCGGCAATCCGGCTATGTGAGTTGGATAAGTCTCAACATTAACCGCCAGTGCAGTATTGCTGCCTCCCAAGCCTGCAGGTCCAATACCAAGCTCATTTATTCTTTGAAGCATTTCATTTTCCAAATTTTTAACATACTCTATGCCACTTCTTATATTAATGGGTCTTAGTAGTGATTTTTTTGCAAGAATTGATGCTTTTTCCATTGTTCCACCTATTCCAACCCCTACAACTATGGGCGGACATGGGTTGGGTCCCGCTTTATCTACAGTTTCCAATATAAAACTTTTGACGCCCTCTATTCCATCTGATGGCTTGAGCATTTTTAATGCACTCATATTTTCACTGCCAAACCCCTTAGGAGCAAGTTCGATTTTCAAAAAGTCTCCCGGAACAATCTCATAATGTATAACAGCTGGTGTGTTGTCACCAGTATTTATCCTTTTAATAGGGTCGCTTACTACTGATTTCCTTAAGTATCCTTCATTATATCCTCTTCTAACACCTTCATTAATTGCATCAGATAGTCCTCCACCAGAAATATGCACTTCTTGACCTAAAGTCACAAAAACTACTGCCATTCCAGTATCTTGGCATATCGCAACTTTCTTTTTCGCAGCAAGTTCTGCATTTTTCAATAATTTTTCAATAATCTCAGCCCCAATTGGAGATTGCTCACTCTGAAGCCCTTTTTGCATTGCCTGCTTGATATCTCCATTAAGATAATAATTTGCATCCATGCACATATTGCGAACTGCCTCTATTATAGAATTAATATTAATATCTCTCATATATTTAAAAACCTCCATTTGATTAAATAATTCATTATTCATCTTACTTTTTATATATGTTAATTTCAATACTTTTTTTATCCAAAACTATTGAATAAATTTTTGATACTTTATTTTAAATATATAAAGAGTTATATTGTATGATTTATTTAATATTATGAGACAAAGCAGCAATATTTTAGTATAATTAATATATTAGGAAAGGAGGTTATTAATTGAACCCATCTGTTAGTAACATCTTGGTTTGTGTCACTCAGCAAAAGACCTGCGAAAGGCTTATAGAAAAAGCATTAGAGTTTGCAAACGAAAATGATTCAATATTTATAATACATGTAGCTAAAAATAAATGGAGCTTTCTTGATAACGAAAAAGAAGGTGAAGCACTCGAATATCTTTTCAGTATTGCCAAATCTGTTGGAGCCAATCTCACTGTTTTAAGATCCGACAAAATTGTTGATACGATTGTTGATTATGCATTTGAAAATAAAATCAACTTATTAGTTATGGGTGACTCCACTGGTGATCATAGTGAAAACCACTTTTATAAATCATTAAAAAAGAATCTAAATAACCTTGAAATACATGTTGTCCCTAATTAATATGGATAATGTTAAAATATTTCCAATTTAACTGGTACAAAATTACTATTTTGCCCTGAAAGGCTTGACTTTAGCTAACTTTCATTATAAAATAATGTCGAATTCCATTTTTAGGAGGTTGTATAATGAATAAATCAGATTTAATTAACTCGATTGCATCAAAATCAGGCTTGAACAAAAAAAATAGCGAAGCTGCTTTGAATGCATTTATTTCTTCAGTTGAGGATACTCTTAAGGCTGGTGACAAAGTCACTTTAGTTGGTTTCGGAACCTTTGAAGTTAGAGAAAGAGCCGCAAGAAAGGGTAGAAACCCTCAAACTAAGCAAGAAATAACTATTCCAGCATCAAAAGCACCAGTATTTAAGGCTGGTAAAGGATTGAAAGATAACGTTAACACTTAATTAGTTACATAAAAGCCCTGATTAAAATCAGGGCTTTTTGTATTCTAAAACTTTTTTCTAATTATTTATTCTTATTTTTTCCATAAGCTCGCATATAACCTGTGAATTCGTCGGTTTTTTTTCAATATTCCTATCTTCTAATACATTCTTGATACAATTTCTAATTGCCCTTTCCACCTTCTGAACAGAAACATTATTTTTACTTGCTATTGCTCTGTATATACCTTTTGGCATAGCACCTGTTTGACAATAGCAATCGAAGGCCACTATAATAACATCTCTTATATAGCAATACCCCGTCATATTGGGCTTCAAGCCATATTCTCTTATATATTTTGTTGATAATACCTTCAATTCATCATCATAGAGAATTTTTGCTTTTTTCGCTAAACTCGACTTTTGATGTTCAGTTGTATAATATTGCTTTTTACTTGCATCAGAGTATAGTTGCCTTATTCTTGTTGCGATAACGGTTTCATCAAATGGCTTAACTATGTAATAATTTGCTCCAAGATTCATAGCTCTAGTAATATAATTTTCCTTACTGATGGCTGAAAAAATGATGAAAATTGGTTTATATTCACTTGCGTATTCTTTTGAATGCTCTAAAACGCCAAAACCATCTATCTTAGGCATAATAATATCTAGTAAAACAACATCAGGTCTTTCTTTTTCAAGGAGATCAATTGTTTCACGGCCATCTCCAGCAATACCAATTATCTCAAAGTCCTCATTTTGTCTCAATTTGTCAAAAAGCTTATTCGCTGACAATAAATTATCATCTGCAATCAAAATCTTTATTTTACTCATTGTACCCCATTTAACCCTTTACTTTATTTGTAGCTAACTATGAACACTAAAAACTCAAATTATGTTTATAACTTTTAGTATCTTGTTGCATAATAATTGGGGATCATTAGAATCACAATCCAAAACGGTATCCGCATATCTGTTATACAAGGGACTTCTCTCATTGTATAAGTCTAGCAAGGTTCCATTTGCTCTGACTAATTTTCTCGAAGCATCCATTCTTTCCTCAATAACATCATATTCCGTATTCAAGTATATAACAATACCAATAGATTTAAGGTACTTCATTGCCAAATCGCTGTGAACAAGGCCTCCTCCAGTAGCAAGAACGCAATCGTTTTGTTTGATTTCTATAATTACTTCATCTTGAATACTGAGAAAAAACTCGCGCCCATTCTCTTCGACAACTTGTCTTGGAGTTTTACCTGTTTTTTCAAATATAAGCTGATCACTATCTATGAATTTATAATCAAGCATACTTGCTAGTAGCTTACCTATAGTTGTTTTACCACTTCCTGGCATACCTATCAGGATAATATTATTTGTGCGGACGTCCCTTATCATAAGCTATTCCACCTGGCATCCATATCTGTAACGCTCTTCATACCAGCTGACATGAAAATACTATCTACTAAGGCTATTCTCACCATCGCTTCACAGATCGAATAAACTCTTGGCACTAATGATGGATCACTTCTAGAGGCAAATTTGTGTACAACAGGTTCAAGTGTTGCTACATTTACTGTCAACTGATCCTTCATAATGGTCGGTGTCGGTTTTACTGCAACGCGTATACGTATTTCTTCACCATTTGATATACCTCCAAGCATTCCCCCAGCTCTATTTGTCTTGAATCTGATACGACCTGTTTCTTTGTCATAATAAGGTGTATCGTTACATTCTGAACCTTTTTTTGAAGTGACTCCAAAGCCTTCTCCGATTTCAATTCCCTTTACTCCTCCGATAGACATTAGCCCATGAGCAATAGTTGCACTGAGTTTATCAAAAACAGGTTCTCCAAGCCCAGCTGGCACTCCTTTTGCAATTATTTCTATTGCACCGCCACACGAATCTCCCTCTTTTATAACCTCAAGCAAGTCATGTATCATCAATTCTGCAATCTCAGTATCTGGACAATTAATATCATTTATCCTGTAGTTTTGTTTGGCTGTCTCATACGAAAACGGACCTGCCTTAATGCCGTGAGATTCAACGGTAAACGCTATTACATCTATTCCCATATTGTCCAGTATTACTTTAGCAACAGCGCCCCCAGCAACTCTTGCTGCCGTTTCACGAGCAGAAGCCCTTCCAGCGCCCAAATAATCTGAGTGCTCACCATATTTTTTGAAATAAGTATACGCAGCCTGCCCTGGTCTCAGCAAGTCTTTGTTGCCTTTATGCTGTTCAATATGAGAATCTCCAATATCACTACTTGGTATAATCATTCCAACAGGCGCACCGGTTGTTCTATCATCCTGCATAACACCAGAAAAAATGTAGACCTTATCGGCTTCAGACCTTTGAGTATGCAATTTTGACTTTCCCGGCCTTCTTTTGTCCAACTCCTCTTGAATAATTTGTGCAGTAAGCTTTATACCAGCTGGAACTCCATCAACGATTACGGCTAAGCCGCCCCAAAGCTCCGAAGGTATATCGTCATTTTTTCTAAAAGCTCCCGAGTATGATTCTCCACATGTTGTTACTCTAAACAATCTACCAAACGTATTCCCCACCATATATTAGCCTCCAAATATTTATTCAAATTTCATCTATGCTTTTGATATTTAATATAGGCACTATTCATTAAGCTCTATCTTACCACCACAGCTTCGAATACATTCAACAAAGCTTGGGAAGGTAACACTCATGGCTTCTGCAGTATCTATTATTGTTTCACCCGAACAATTTAGTCCGGCAATTGCCAAAGACATAACAATTCTATGGTCATCATGTCCATTAACACTACATCCCTTTAATTTACTTTCTCTTATGACCAAACCATCTGGCAGTTCTTTTATATCAGCCCCCATTTTTGAAAGCTCTTTACACATAACGCTTATTCTATCAGTTTCTTTAAGTCTAGCTTGGGATACATTAAGCAACCTAGTTTCCCCCACGGCAAAGCATGCAGCTACCGCCATAGCAGGAAGTGCATCTGGAATAGAATTCATATCTATCGTTCTTCCGCGGAGATTATTGCCTTTAATAGTTATACTATTTTCATTATAGCTAACCTTTGCCCCCATATCCTCAAGTATAGCAAGTACCTTTTTATCCCCTTGAGGATCTGACATATCAAGATTTGTTAGAACCATTTCCTGTCCAGAGATTGCAGCTTGCACCATAAAAAATGTTGCAGAAGAAAAATCCCCTGGAATAGTACATTCAAAAGGTGAATACTTCTGTTGACCTGGTATAAAAAACTCTCGCATTTCATTGTGACTGTATCTAATTCCAAATTTGTCTAACCACCACATAGTGATTTCAACATATGGAATTTCGTTTAGTCTTGTAACCTCAATATGCGTATCTTTTTCCAAAAGAGGTGCATTTATTAGAATTGATGATAAGTATTGGGAAGTAACAGCATCCAGCTTTGTGAAGCCGCCTGTTGCTCTTCCTTTTATTACTACAGGAGCAGAATCATTTCCTCTAGTGGTATAAGCCTGTCCGCCTAAATTGTTAATAGCTTGAACAAGTGGGCCTATCTGCCTCTTTCTTATCTGATAATCACCAGTGAAAACTGAATATCCTTGAACTAACGCAGCTGTCATTAAGCCAAGCCTGAGGCTAGTTCCAGAGTTTCCTACATCTATTATATTTTCCGGTACTTGAGGATTACCTCCAACTCCGTCAACTATATAACAATTATCAGATAAATTATAAACGACGCCAAATGATTTACATAAATTTACTGCTGAGATAGAATCGCTTGAAATAAGCGGATTTTTTATTTTACTCTTTCCATCCGCTAATCCTGCAAAAAACATTGACCTTATTGTATGAGATTTTGAACCTGGTATACTAATCTTACCTGAAACATCTGAATGCGAAACTTTTAAAAACATTTTCATTCACCTACCATATTACAATTTTATTTTAAACTCAATCTCCTAACCCATGCTACAAATGTTACATACCTTATGATATTACAACTATGATGTTTTCGTCAATTCTTTTGCTTATTCTCTCATTTTTCATTCTAATGCATCCATTCTGGTAACTTTATGTTTTGGAGGTGGCGGTCCAAAAAATTGAAAGTAATTGCAAAGTAATCTTCCATTATATAACTTTCTTTTTTTATCAGCGTTTCTACCAAAAAGCTTTTCAAATTCTAAATTTGAAGTTATTACATAATAAGACCAAGAATCAAACTTATTAAATACTGTGCCCATTTCTCTATATAAGTTTTCAACATATTCCTGCTCTCCCAATCTCTCTCCATATGGTGGATTACAAATAATATTACCATACTTATATCTAGATCTTATATCCGCAAGAGGTAGCCTTTGAAGGTGAATAGCATCCTCCACACCGGCCTTCTTGGCATGGTACCTTGCTATACTCATAGCTTCTTCATCAATATCCGAGCCAAGGATTCTAAGCTCATTTTCCTCAATTATCATGTCATAAGCTTCGTCGCGCGCATCGTCCCATAATTTCTGAGGAACAAAGTGCCATTTTTCTGCATCAAATTCCCTACCCAGCCCAGGTGCTATATTCTTTCCAATTAATGCTGCTTCAATTGGTATAGTTCCACTCCCGCAAAAAGGATCAAGGAGAATTCTATCTTTATTCCAATGGCTAACCAGTATCATAGCACATGCTAAGGTTTCCTTTATGGGAGCACAACCTACAAGTTTTCTATATCCTCTTTTATGAAGACCTGCGCCACTTGTATCTATAGTTAAAGTAACAATATCCCTCAGCAGAGCTACCTCAATCCTATATCTAGGGCCAGTCTCTTCAAACCATTCGCATTTATGGCGTTGCTTCAGTTTTTCCACAATAGCCTTCTTAACTATAGCCTGGCAATCTGAAACACTAAACAGCTTTGAGTCTATTGATTTACCCTCAACTGGGAACTCCGCATCTACAGGAATAATTTCGTCCCAAGGCAAAGCTTTCGTCTGTTCAAAAAGCTCATCAAAGCTCAAGGCCTTGAACTCCCCTATTTTTAAAAGCACTCTACTCGCAGTCCTAAGCCATATATTGGTTCTGCAAATAGCAGACTCGTCGCCAGTAAACGTTATTCTACCATCTTCAACCTTTTGATCGAAATATCCAAGCTTTTTCAATTCTCTAGCGGTTATTGCTTCTATACCAAATGCAGATATAGCAATAAGCTGTATTTTACTCATCTGTATGCCTTTCAAATCTGTGTATTTTATAGTTAAAATATTACGCAATTTACAATACTTTTATTCAAGTACTACCATTATAACCTCGAGAATACTTTAAAACAACAATAATTGCCAAACACGTTTTCAAATATTATAAATGATTATTTGAAGGCTGTTTTTGCTCTGAAACAGCCATTCATCTTTCATTAACAAATGACGCATGCTATTTTATTACTTGCAATTATTTCAATTTCTACCTTCTCATTGCTTCTATTAAATATTTATTTTTTATGCGTAAACCTTTATTCACCAATGGTTACAGCTATTTTTGTATATATAATTTTTTTTTGCAATAATCAAAATGAAATTTATGACTTTCATGCTTGCAATTCCCAAGGTACAATGATATAATTTAGATGGTAAAAAAAGTTAATATTTGGTGTACAATGGAGTATGCTGTTATATTTTGGCATACAGTTATTTAAACTGTATTTTTTTATTGCCATTTCATTATTCTCCTGTCACCGAGCTAATTACATAATAAATTTATAAAAATAATATGTAGGAGGGTTTAAAAATGGCAATTTTGAAAAAAGTAATGGATCAGGTAGTTAAAAGAAATCCTGGTGAACCAGAGTTTCATCAAGCCGTAAAAGAAGTTCTTGAATCACTAGAGGTTGTTGCCGAAAAGCATCCCGAGTGGGTTGAAGCAGGAATATTCGACAGATTCGTAGAGCCTGAAAGACAGATTGTATTTAGAGTAGCTTGGGTTGATGACAATGGTAAAGTTCAAGTAAATCGTGGTTTCAGAATTCAATTCAACAGTGCAATTGGTCCTTATAAGGGTGGTATAAGACTTCACCCTTCTGTTAATGCAAGTATTCTTAAGTTCCTTGGTTTTGAACAAATTCTCAAGAATTCACTCACTGGACTTCCTATAGGCGGTGCTAAGGGTGGCAGTGACTTTGACCCTAAGGGTAAGTCTGACAATGAAGTAATGAAATTCTGCCAGAGCTTTATGACAGAATTATCAAAGCATATCGGCGAAAATACCGACGTTCCTGCTGGAGATATTGGAACAGGCGGAAGAGAAATAGGCTTTATGTACGGTCAATACAAGAGACTTAAGAATGATTTTACTGGTGTTTTAACTGGTAAAGGTCTTACTTGGGGTGGAAGCTTAGCTCGTACTGAAGCTACTGGATATGGTCTCTGCTATTTCATGGATGAAGCTCTAAAAGCAAAAGGCAAGTCCTTCAAGGGTGCTACTGTAGTAGTTTCCGGTTCAGGAAACGTTGCAATATATGCTACTGAAAAAGTACATCAATTAGGTGGAAAAGTTGTTTCATTAAGTGATTCAAATGGATATATCTATGATCCAGATGGAATTAAGCTTGATACAGTTAAGCAATTAAAGGAAGTTGATAGAAAACGTATCAGTGAATATGTAAAAATACATAAAAACGCAACATATACTGAAGGTTGTTCAGGTATTTGGAGTATAAAGTGTGATATCGCTCTTCCTTGCGCTACGCAAAATGAAATCGACGAAGCGTCTGCAAAGCTGCTAGTTGCAAATGGTTGCTATGCTGTCGGCGAAGGTGCTAATATGCCTTCAACTCCAGAAGCTTGCGAAGTTTACTTAGAAAACAAAATTATATATGGACCTGCAAAGGCTGCAAATGCAGGTGGAGTTGCAACTTCAGCTCTTGAAATGTGTCAGAATAGTATGCGTTATTCATGGACGTTTGAAGAAGTTGATGCTAAGCTTAAAAACATAATGGTAAACATTTACGCAAATGTTAGCGCAGCCGCAAAGGAATATGGTTATGAAGATAATCTTATTGCCGGCGCAAACATCGCAGGCTTTATTAAAGTAGCTACTGCAATGTATGCCCAAGGAATTGCTTACTAACTAAAACTCTCATATATTGAGACAGTCAAGGTAAACTGTACCTTGACTGTCTCATTTTTATTTTATTCTAGCCATAATCAACTGTTAAAATCGAACCCAAGGTTCAGTTTTTGGAGTTTCACATATGAAAGTAATCTCTTCTTTTTTTGTCGGGTGTATGAAAGTAATAGAATGTGCCCAAAGTGCTATTTGTTGACCGGGCTTATTTACATCTGCCCCATATCGCTGATCTCCATACAAAGTGTATCCTGCATGAGATAGTTGAACTCTTATCTGATGTGGCCTCCCAGTGTGTAGTTGTATTTGTAATAAACTCAGCTCTCCATTTGACTGTAGTACTTCATAGTCAAGTACCGCTTCTTTTGAGCCCTCTATACCTTCTCTCACTACTGATACCATGTTGTTAAAGCTATCTTTTAAAAGATAATCCCTAAGCGTGCCCTTTTGTTTTTGAGGAGTCCCTCTTACAATAGCAAGATATGTCTTTTTAAATGATCTAGTTCTTATTTGTTCACAAAGTCTGGCAGCTGACTTAGAGGTTTTTGCAAATACCATGATTCCGCCTACAGGCCTATCAAGCCTATGTACTAATCCAAGATAAACCTCTCCAGGCTTGTCATACCTCACCTTCAAATCCTGCTTCAATATGTTTAGCATATCTAAATCATTTGTATTATCCCCCTGCACTGGTATATTGACAGGCTTTTCAACAACAAGCAAATGATTGTCCTCAAAAATAATATTTGGTGTCACACATTCTCCCACCTTCCATATATACCACATGGAAGTATTAAATCTGATTGACTTACAGGTATTCCTACCTCTCCACAGCTATGCACACCTTTGTAACGGCTCCCTAAAGTTTGTTTTAGAATATTACTAAGTACTGTAGATGAAAAACCTGTGGTATATGAGTTTATTAAGAAAAATAAGGGATTATCTGAAAGCAATCCCATACATTGTTCAACAAAATCATAGAGGGAATCCTCTATTTTCCATATTTCGCCATTTGGTCCTCTTCCATAAGAAGGGGGGTCCATGATGATGCCATCATATTTTTTGCCCCTGCGTATTTCTCTTTGAACGAATTTCATGCAATCATCTGTAATAAATCTCACGGGTTTATCTGCTAAGCCTGAAAGAGCTACATTTTCTTTTGCCCAGCTAACCATTCCTTTAGCCGCATCTACATGACAGACCTCTGCCCCTGCATAAGCAGCTGCAACAGTGGCTCCACCAGTATATGCGAAAAGGTTCAAAACATTTATTGGCCTTTTGGCTTTCTGTATATTATTAATCATCCATTTCCAATTTACAGCCTGTTCAGGGAATAGTCCAGTATGTTTAAATCCTGTAGTCTCAATATAAAATTTCAAATTTTCAAATTTTATTGTCCAGCGCTTCGGAAGTTGTCTTTTATATTCCCATTCGCCGCCACCACTCTGACTTCTATGATACTGTGCATCTGCCCTATCCCATATTTTCGTATTTTTAATAGGCCATATTATCTGTGGGTCTGGTCTCCTAAGGAAAAAGTCCCCCCATCTTTCAAGCTTCTCACCGTCTCCTGTTTCTATTAATTCGTAATCCTTCCATTCATCTGCAAGTAACATTTTTATCTCCATTTCTGGTCTAGGGTAAATTCATTTAATGCCCGTGCCATCTATTTAATAGCCATAATAATTTCAACAATTTCATTTGGATTGGAAACAATAAAATCCGGATTTGCTTTTTCTATAAGTTCCCGCGAATCAAAGCCCCACAAAACTGAAATAACTTTGATACCTATTTTTTTGCAAGCTTCAACATCACGCTGCTCATCCCCAATATATATTACCTCTTCCTTTTTTACTTGTAGCTTGGAAATTAGTTTGCCAATAGTAATATGCTTTCCAAAAAGCCCCTTTGAAGACTGTATATTATTAAACAGGTTTAGCTCATTTGCTTTTAAAAACGTATCGATATTACGCAATGAGTTTGAAGAAACAATATTTAATCCATACTTTTCTCTGTGTAGATACTGCAGCATTTCCTTTACTCCCACAATTGGTTTAATCTGAGCGGCATATGAGTTAAAATTGCTCAACAGTTCAACACCCATTTTAGGAATCTTATATACTGGTATCTTCAGGCTTTCTATCCTCTTTTTCATCGGAAGCCTTAGAAGTTCTTTTATTTTCTCTTCATTTAATGATCGGTATCCATACTTTTCAGCCATTTCATTGCCTATCTTTATGAAGGTGTCTAAAGAATCAACCAGAGTACCATCTAAGTCAAAAATAATTTGCGTAATCATTTTTAGAATTCCATCCTATACTTATTCATTAATTCAGCAAAGAGTTCAGCACAAGTTGGTGGCGTATATGTGATGGTGTTCGCACCTGCATCAATGGTCTCCAATATACTCTCTTGTGTAGGTCCACCCGTTGCAATAATAGGAACTTCAGGGTATTTCTTACGAATAGCTCTAACTACTTGTGGCGTCTTTCCTGCACAAGAAACATTTAATATTGAGGCACCTGCCTCTAATCTCCCTTTTATATCAGTATCTTCTGATGCTATAGTAACCACAATGGGAATATCTATTTTGGCGTTTAATGCCCTTATGATGTCGTTTTTGGTGGGAGCATTAACTACCACTCCTATTGCTCCTTGAAATTCAGCATCCATCGCAATATTAATAACTCGTTTGCCTGTGGTAGTTCCTCCACCCACCCCGCAAAATACAGGTATATCAGACGCACTTATTATTGCGTGAGTAATTATAGGCTGTGGTGTAAATGGATATACAGCAATGACAGCATTTGCGTTACAGTTCTTAATTATGGCAACGTCTGTTGTAAAAATCAGTGATTTTATGTTTTTCCCAAAAATATTAATTCCACTAACTTGCTTAATTATTTCGGGGATTTTAACCATATGCTTTCTAAGGTTCCCTTCTATTTCTGGTACAAAAGCCATAGTTTCCTCCATTTCTCCGCAATGCAAAAGGATGAATATTTTATACTACAAATACTCTTTTGCTATATTTACCTTTTTACATTAATGGTATACTTTTAATATATCCTTAGTATACTAAACTTTTGATAGCACGTACAGTGTGGATACTTATCCTAGATCAAAACAGAAAAAATATTGTAATTTATACTATTGATGATAAAATAATATTCATTCCCTATTCAATACAAATCCAAATGAAATGAGTGAGACAGCTTCTTTTACGCTGCTAACTCACTGTGAAGGAGATAATAAAATTTAATGATGAACAAAAACACTTTATCCACTAATTTTCTTGGTTGCGATAGCAACTTTGATTCATCTAGCATAGTGATTTTCGGTGCTCCTTATGATGGCACAACTACATTTAGGCCAGGTACCAGATTTGCACCTTCTGCCATGAGATTGGATTCCATTGGGATAGAAACATATAGCCCATATTTCGATATTGATATTACAGATTATTCCATTAATGATTATGGCGATTTAGACTTACCCTTTGGTTCGCCAATAAAAGCTTTGAATATAATATCCGAAACTGCACAGTACATTTTAGATAGTGGAAAAAAGCCATTAATGATTGGTGGGGAGCATTTGGTGTCTCTGCCCGTCATACAGCAAGCAGCTAAAAAATATCCACACCTCAATGTTATTCATTTCGATGCCCATACCGATTTAAGAGAAAACTATCTAGGCGAATCACTTTCACATTCTTCTGTTATTAGACGTGTTTGGGATATACTTGGAGACAATCACATTTGGCAATATGGAATAAGAAGTGGTACGCGCGAGGAATTTTATTGGGCTAAGGAAGGTCATACCTCGATATGCCTACACAATTTTGGCGAATTGGACAATGCTATAAATAAAATTGGTAGCTTGCCAGTTTATCTTACAATTGATTTAGATGTTCTTGACCCATCTATATTACCTGGGACTGGAACCCCTGAAGCTGGTGGTGTGAGCTTCCTTGAACTAGTTGGTGCATTAAAAGCCGTTTCAAAACTAAACATTATCGGAGCAGATATAGTAGAGCTATCACCTCATTATGATCACAGTGGATCCTCTACTGCCGTGGCTTGTAAAGTACTTAGAGAAGTTGTTCTAGCAATGCAAATATAGTAACTACTACAAAAAACAAAAGAGAGATTAATCTCTCTTTTGTTTTTTGTACCATCTCTGACCTCTAGGGTGTGAGAATATTTTAATATATGTCTTCCGCCTATTAATCCATTCCAGAGAATGAAGGATATGCTGACTCACCATGTTGTGAAATATCAAGTCCTTCTGCTTCTTCTCTTGGTGTTACTCTGATATCCTTCATGACTGCCTTCAGTATGAACATGATGACTGCTGTTCCAACTATGGCGAGGGCAATAGTCACTCCAATACTTATAAGCTGTGCAACAAATAGCTTTGTTTCACCAAAAAACAAACCATCCCATTTTGCAGCTGAATTTATAGATTTTTGAGCAAAAATACCTGTTGCTATACCTCCCCAAATACCACCAATACCATGACATCCAAATGCATCTAATGCATCATCGTAGCCAAATTTCGGTTTAATAACACTCATTGCGAAGTAGCAGACCGGACTTACAGCTGCACCTATAATTAATGAAGCCCATATTGGAACAAATCCAGCTCCAGGAGTTATAGCTACTAAACCGACAACTGCACCTGTTGCTGCACCAAGCATAGTAGGCTTCCCTCTAGTAATCTTTTCAACGAACATCCATGAAAGCATTGCAGTTGCGGCTGATGTATTAGTTGTCAAAAGTGCATGTACTGCTAGCGCTCCACTTCCTAATGCACTACCCGCATTAAATCCAAACCATCCAAACCACAGTACTGCTGAGCCAATAAATACTAATGGAAGGTTGTGAGGCTGACTAGAAGTAATGCCATGTCCTTTTCTCTTACCAAGAATAATTGCGGCTACAAGTCCTGATACTCCAGAGCTTATATGAACAACATTACCACCAGCAAAGTCGATGGCACCAAGATTCCTTAATATACCGCCTACTCCCCACATCATATGAGCTAGTGGATAGTATACAATTAATGACCATAATCCTATAAAAGTAAATAGTGCTGAAAACTTCATTCTCTCTACCAATGAACCTGTAATCAACGCTGGTGTAATTATAGCAAACATCATCTGGAATGCTGCAAAAAGTGTATGTGGTATCGTTGCTGCATAATCAGCATTTGGCTCACCAGTTACACCTCTAAAAAGTACCCAATCAAAATTACCAACAATTCCAGCTATGTCCTTGCCGAATGAAAGTGAATACCCAATGAGTACCCAAAGAACAGACGCCAAACCTGCTATGAAAAACGATGCCATAATAGTGCTTAATATATTTTTTCGTTTTACCATACCACCATAAAAAAGTGCAAGACCTGGTGTCATAAAGAACACAAGCGCAGTCGAGACCAAAATAAAAGCTGTATCACCAGTATTAATAGTTCCCATAATTAATTCCTCCATGTTCTGATTTTAATAACTAACTTCTGCCAACTTAACCAATCTATTCAACATATTTTATGAGCAACACTTTCATTTGAGAAATTTTATTTTTCCGTCAAAATAGAGGAAGTATGTTAGGGATATATATCCTATAAAACAGAAAACTTTAAAAATTTAGTAATGCGTAAAAACACAAAAGCCGCCTAATAAATCATTAATAAATGATTTATTAGCAGCCTCATTGCTGAATACCAATATGCAATTATATATGCAGTAATTCTACCACGAGTTATCCAGTATTTCAAGTGTATTTTTAAAAGGTAAGTATTATCTCCTCAGCCACCTTGATTTGGGATGTTCTTGAATCCATCGCTCTCTTTTGAATATATCTATGTGCCTGTGGTTCCGTCATATTCATCTTCTCAACAAGAATCCATTTTGCCTTTTCTACGACCTTCCTATCCTGAATACGTTTTTCCAAATCATCATTCTGAAGTTTCAATCCTTTTATGGATATACGCGATAGAGCGGCAAATTTGGCGGTCTGTAGAAGTGTCGTCCTATTGATAGGCTTAGGAAGTATTAATGCACCTACTTTTTCAAGTTTGTATTGCATTTCTTCCAAATGTTCGTGTTTAGCAAGAATTATTATGCCAGCATCAGTTTTATCAGCTATATCTAAAACGAACTCTATCCCTAATTCGTCCTGTAATGGTGCATTTATAAGTATTAGCTCTGGTTCGAAAAAATCAAGTTTTCGTCTTGCTTCATTTGCTGATAATGCATAATCTGCTGATGAATATCCTTGTTGAAGCATGAGGGTTCTAATTTCTTTTATCAACTCAGGCTTACTGCATACTATAAGAATCCCTCCTGCACTCACTGGCAATCACCTCCATTTGAATGGGGATTAATTATAGTTTTAATCAAACCCTGATAAAATCTTAAATTACATAACAAAAAGTTATACAATTTAATTAATATGCAGTAAGATAATTATCTATCTCCCATGAATGAACTTCATTATTGTAAGCAGTCCACTCGGCTTCTTTTGTTGAAACATATTTATTGAAAATATGCTCTCCTAACACATCCTTAATGTATGTGTCTTTTTTCATTTCTTGCAGAGCTATAGAGAGATTTGAAGGCAGTCTCTGAATTTTAAGCTCTTTCTCTTGTTCAGGTGTAAGATTATAAGTGTTTATATCCACAGGCGAAGGAATTACCATCTGTTTTTGCAGCCCATCTAACCCTGCTTCTAAAATCAATGCCAATGTAAGATACGGATTGCATGAAGGGTCTGGACTCCTAAGCTCAAGCCTAGTTGCATCTCCCTTTGGTGCAGGTATTCTTAGCAGAGGACTTCTATTCCTATGTGACCAGGCGATGTGTATAGGTGCCTCAAATCCCGAAACTAATCTTTTATATGAATTTACTAATGGATTTGCAACAGCTGTAATGCCCTTAGCATGCTGAAGTATACCTGCTGCAAACATCTTTGCAGTATCAGATATATCCATACTATTTTCACCAACATTAAATAAATTGTTTCCATCATGAGAAAGTGACATATTAATATGCATACCTGACCCATAAGTATTATAAATTGGTTTTGGCATAAAAGTAGCATGCAGGCCATTTCGCTGAGCAACTATTTTTACAACCATTTTAAAAGTCATAATTCTGTCGGCAGCAGTCAAAGCATCACTGTATCTGAAATCAACTTCATGCTGTCCGGCAGCATTTTCATGATGTGAAGCCTCAACTTCAAAGCCCAAATCCTCAAGCACCATACATATTTCTCTTCTGCAATTTTCACCTAAATCCATTGGTGCCATATCAAAGTAACCAGCAGAATCATGCGTCTTTGTTGTAGGTCTCCCCTCTGAATCAATGTGAAACAAAAAGAATTCACACTCAGGTCCTATATTGAAGGTATAACCTAGCGCCTTAGCCTTTTCTGTTGATCTCTTCAGAATATATCTGGGATCTCCTAAGAACTGCGACCCATCATAATTTTTTATATCACATATGAATCTTGCTACCTTGCCCTGCTGTGGTCTCCAAGGGAAAATTGAAAATGTGTCTAGATCCGGAAATAACAGCATATCTGAGGATTCCACTTCCGAAAAGCCGGCAATAGCAGATGCGTCAAAAATAACTCCCTCTTCAAGGGCTTTCTCAAGCTGTTGTGAAGTTATTGCAATGTTTTTCAATTGGCCAAGGATATCAGTGAATTGCAGTCTAATAAACTTTACATCATTTTGATCAATGAATTTAAGAACATCGCTCTTTGAGCAAGCCATTTCCATCACCTCTTTCTTTCTAAATTTGATAAATAATTATATTTATCATTTAAACTTACTATTACAATATTACACAAATTTTAGTTATGTGTATATAGCTGTTTATATGGATTTTTTGTATTAGCAGTGAGCTTTATAAAATTGGATTTTAACAATTCGCTCTTATCATATCCAAAGTTATCGCAGAATTCTGCAACATGACTTTCAATCTGCTTTTTATCATCTTCAGTCGCAATTACTGAAGTAACTTGTAAAGGTAATCCCTCAGGAACATCATTACATCTCAAATATATTACTCCACCATGCATCCCTGTTCCACAGAAATTCCCTACCGGAACTCCATCTGCCCCGATACCAAGCACAATTATTATACCACCCGCCAGATATTCACCTAAAAAGTCACCAGTTTTTCCTCCTACAATAACTACAGGTTTTTGCTCTTTGTATTCCTTCATGTGTATTCCCACACGATAACCTGCATTGCCTTTAATAATTATCTTACCACCACGCATACCATATCCTGTAGTATCACCGCAATTGCCATGAATTATTATTAAACCATCATTCATAGTATCCCCTGTAGCATCTTGAGCATTTCCATTAACTATTACATTTGCTCCGTTCATATATGCGCCTAAAGCATTACCGGGAGTTCCGTTAATTATGATTGTCTTACCACTTATGCCACATCCTATATAACGTTGACCATAAACCTCATCCAAAACTATATCTGTATCGGTTGTATTTCTAACTTGCTCGTTGATTTCAGTATAGTATGTGTTACCAACTGTAATTTTCATTCTACTTCCCTCCCGCCAATTTCTGATTCCTTGCTTTTTTGTCAAAGACTAAAAGTTGTGGACTGACTTTTAATAAATTGATATCTATCTCATCCATTGGGGTTTTTTCTCTAATAAGTGAAGTGTATATACCAGCTCTGCTTATTTCGCCTATAAGAATATAACCTTTGAAAAGACCATCTGCGAAGAACATCTTTTTGTAGTTACTTTCATCTGCAAGGTCAACGCATTCGCCTTCCATGGCACCTGCCGTTATCATATGCAATCCAAAGAATCCTATAGCATTCATAGGCATTGCTGTATCAAAAGTTTTATCTCCGCCAGCCATGTTGATTCCTGCTATCTCACCTTGCATATAAGCATTTGGAAGCAAAGCAAGTATTTTATTTTGTCCTGTACAAATGTCAAAACTCTCAGTACAGTCACCAGCAGCATATACTCCATCTAACGTTGTTGCCTGCTTATTATCTGTGACAATTCCTCTGTTTACATTGCCGCCGGCATCCTTTATAAGTCCTACATTTGGTCTTACACCAACTGCTACTAATAAAACATCATAAGTAAGCTTTTGACCAGACTTTAATGAAATAGTATTACCCTTGACAGATGAAGCCGCATCACTTAAAACGAATTTTATGCCTTCTTTTCCAATGTGCTTCTGAACAAAGTCTGCACCCTGTTTATCAAGGATACTAGGAAGTATTCTATCAGCTAAATCAACAATGGTAATATCTTCGCAAATCTCATGCAAACCTTCTGCCGCTTTTAGACCAATAAGTCCCGCTCCCATTATAACAACGCGCGAATCCTTCTCTACAGCCTCTTTTACTGCTTTTGCACTATCCCAATTAAGGAAAGTAAATACACTGCGCGCATTGCTCAGGCCTTCAACAGGTGGAACAAAAGGTGATGAGCCAGTTGCAACCAATAGCTTATCATATTCTACCGTGCTGCCATCATCAATAATAACCTTCTTAGCAGCTAAATCTATTTTTTCTACCTTTTTACCTAAAAGAGTTGTACACTTGTTCTTATCATAAAAATCGCTATTTCTATAATACATTTTATCATCTGCTACTTTGCCTTTAAGCCAATATGATATAAGTGGACGAGAGTAAGTAAAATGTGGCTCATCCGATATCAATGTGATTGAAGAATTTTTATCTATAGTACGAATACCACTAACGCAGCCAATTGCAGCGGCTGAATTTCCTATAATAACATACTTCACTTAAATCATCACCTTTCCTCATACACAATTGCTAAATTTGGACAGTTCTCTGCACATGCAGGCTTTCCACTTTCGATGCAAAGATCGCATTTCTTTATTGCCTTTTCTTTTCCAGGTATTACAGATCCATATGGACAGACAAGAATACATGTATAGCATCCTACACACCTTGATTCATCAACAAAAACTCTGCCCTCCTCATCTATTTGCATTGCTCCTGTTATACAAGCTTTTACGCACAATGGTGTTTCACAATGCCTACAGGAAACTGCAAAATTAATGCTATCTCCCTCTTCAATAGTCAATCTTGGCTGAGGCTTAGATTCACTAGAAAAAGCCTTTACCATGTCCTTTTTGCCACTATGTGCAAATGCACAATAATACTCGCAAAGATGACAACCTAAGCATCTATCCTCATTTACATATATTTTTCGCATACCTTCACCCCTTATTCACCAGCGTGCATAACACCTAGTATATCAAGCTCTTTTTGGTTCAGTCCTATTCCTCTTAGCATCAGACGATTACCCTTTAAACTCTCAATTGCATTAATTCCCATACCACCTAGCATCTCTTTTATCTCATGATCCCAAGCATGAATTAGATTTACCAAACGCTTGTAACCAATATCAGGGTTTAATCTCTTAACCAAGTCTGGTCTCTGAGTTGCTATACCCCAGTTGCATTTTCCACTATGGCAAGATCTACATACATGACAGCCTAAAGCAATTAGTGCTGACGTTCCGATATATACTGCATCTGCACCTAACGCAATTGCTTTTACAATATCTGCACTATTTCTAATACTACCAGCTACTACTAATGAAATATTATTTCTAATTCCCTCATCCCTTAGTCTCTGGTCAACAGATGCTAGTGCAAGCTCAATCGGAATACCAACATTATCTCTAATTCTGGTTGGAGCAGCTCCAGTTCCGCCTCTATAGCCATCTATCGCAATAATATCAGCTCCTGAACGCGCGATGCCAGAAGCTATCGCTGCAACATTATGAACCGCAGCTATTTTAACAATAATAGGTTTAGTATATGCAGTTGCCTCTTTCAAAGAGAATACAAGCTGTCTTAAATCTTCGATTGAATAAATGTCATGGTGAGGTGCTGGTGAAATGGCATCACTTCCAACAGGAATCATTCTGGTTTTTGAAACATCTTCCCCAACTTTTTCACCCGGCAAGTGTCCGCCAATACCTGGTTTTGCTCCCTGCCCCATCTTTATTTCAATAGCAGCTCCTGCACTAAGATACCCTACATGAACTCCAAACCTACCTGATGCAACCTGTACAATCGTATTTTTGCCATATTTATAGAAGTCTTCGTTCAATCCGCCTTCACCTGTGTTATAGCATGTTCCAAGTTCTTCAGCCGCTCTTGCCAAGCTCTCATGTGCATTTCTGCTTATAGAACCATAGGACATAGCAGAAAACATTATTGGTACATTTAGTGATATCTGAGGTGGCAATTTAGTCTTTAGCTTTCCATCTTTATCAAATTCAAGCTTCTCAGGCTTTGCTCCCAATTGAACCCTTGTTTCCATCGGTTCTCTTAGAGGATCTATTGAAGGATTCGTAACCTGACTTGCATTTATAAGCAATTTATCCCAATAAATCGGATATGGTACTGGATTACCCATTGATGATAGAAGTACTCCACCTGTGTCAGCTTGCTTGTATATTTCTATCATAGCTTGCTGAGTCCAGTTTGCATTTTCTTTAAATTCATTCTGAAACTTTGTTATGCGTAATGCACGCGTTGGGCATAAGGTCACACATCTTTGGCAATCTACGCATTTACTATCATCAGCTACCATAACATCTAATTCTTGGTCATAACTGTGTATTTCATTTGCGCACTGACGCATGCAAACCTTGCATTTGATACATTTCTTTTGATCTCTGCAAACCTCAAACTGAGGTGCATATAAGTTTATCCCCATTAAACCACACCTCCTATTAACGTTGCAATTACTGGTTCTCCACCTTTTGGGCTCCATATTCTATCTAACTCTGGATATATCACCCTGATAGCGCATTCCTCACTAGCTACTATAACTAAATCATCTTTTTCTGCTGCAACCATTGAACGAAGCTTCAATCTGTCATTTAATGCCATCATTCCGCCATCAAATCCCAAAATGATTGAGAATGGCCCGGTTATAAGTAAGCTGGCATATACATTTCTAATTGCCGTAAATTTCTTTTTCATATCCTCAGGCATTTTATCTATTTCTGTCCAGAAAGGAGCTGCAATTATAGCTGCACAATCCTTTAGTGAAATGCCTTGTCTTCTATTAAGATAGTCGAATATATAAGTTATTACCTCAGTATCTGTAAGTAGTGAGCACTTGTATCCAAACATTTCCATGAAACGCCTATTTGCATCATATGAAGATATTTCACCATTGTGAACTATTGTATAGTCAAGTATTGAAAAAGGATGAGCTCCTCCCCACCAACCTGGAGTATTTGTTGGATATCTACCATGAGCTGTCCAACAATATCCTGAATAATCCTCCAGTTTGTAGAACTCACCAACATCCTCAGGAAATCCTACAGCCTTGAATACACCCATGTTTTTTCCACTAGAGAACACATATGCTCCATTGATATTTGTATTAATCTTTAATACGCATCTTGCCACATATTCCTTTTCATCAAGCTGGCTTTCCTCAAGCTTTCCATGTAATGGTGCTACAAAGTATCTCCAAATAAGAGGCTCATCCGTAATCCTAGGATGCTTTCTAGTAGGAATCCTGCTCAAATTAATGACATCAAAGTGCTTGTTTATAAATTTTTCAGCCTCTTCTCTGGCCGCATTACTATCAAAGAAAACGTGAAGTGCATAATAGTCTTTATATTCAGGGTAAATACCATATCCTGCAAAACCTCCACCCAAACCGTTGGAGCGATCATGCATGACTGATATTGATTTAACTATGTCTTTTCCTGACATGCGTCTTCCTTCCCTACTGAATATACCTGAAATAGCACATCCTGAGGGTATTCGTACTTGGCCTTCCTTCAATAACATATCGTACACTTCCTTTACAATAAAATTTAAAAATAAATTTAAATGCTTTTTATAACAAAAAAGCGCACTCATAGACTTCCTTATAGGAATCTTGAGAACGCCGTTGTTCTGTAAGTTATATACTTGTACCTCTATATTAAGCAAAATTAAAAAACCGTATAATGCAGTATTTAACGCTATCTCTATCGCTAACTCGTATTTTACTAAGAAATTAATCATTCGTCAAGTATTTTTTTGCAGTTTATTATTTTGAATCCTGCAGAATTGAAAAATCATTTATTTTTTTGTATTTTTAATTTATTCTTGTATCGATATCTGTGTCTATTCAAAAAGAGATTATTATGATGAAAAACTTTTGCAAAAAGTATTGATTTTTTGCAGGACGTATATTATAATGAATGTAAATTACAGATTTACAGCAAAGGCGCTGTCTCACCAAACACTTTTTTTGTTTGGGTGGTACAGTTTTTTTTATTTTTTTAGTGAATACTAATAAAAATAGTACTGGAGGTTAACATGACAAATTCAGATTCAAATGACTACATTAAATATATAGCCGGTCTTGCGAAGCTCTCACTCAATGATAATGAGATGCAGTCTCTTGCAGAAGATATGCAGGTCATCATTGGCTTGATGGATACTATTAAAGATATAGATACTGACGGTATAAATGCGACTGAGCACATTTCACGTGTTACTAATAATTTGAGGGAAGATAAACCAGGTAATCCTTTTGACACAGAAAAAATTCTATCCAATTCTAAGCATTCAATAGATAACTGCTTTGTTATACCAAAGATGATTGAATAAGGAGGTCCCTCATGGATATTACAAAATTAACTATAAAAGAAGCCAGAACTCTTCTTGATACTAAGCAAATTAGTGCAGTAGAACTTACCACTATATATATAGGTAGAATTAAAAACTTAGACAATAAAATCGATGCATATCTTTCGGTATCTGAAGACAGTGCATTAGAGCAGGCAAAGGTCGCACAGGGACTTATTGACAATGGGAAAAGCACTATGCTTTGTGGTATTCCTCTTAGTATAAAAGATAATATCTGTATTGAAGGTACCAAGACTACCTGTGCATCAAAAATGCTTGAAGACTTTGTAGCTCCTTATACTGCTACATCAGTGAATAAGCTTCATGCTGATAATGCAGTAATCCTCGGAAAAACAAATCTTGATGAATTCGCAATGGGTGGCTCTACAGAGAACTCTGCCTTTAAGCAAACTAAAAACCCTTTTGATTTGACAAGAGTTCCTGGTGGTTCCTCTGGCGGTTCTGCTGCTTCAGTAGCAGCGTCCCTTGCTCTTGGTTCGCTTGGTTCAGATACAGGTGGTTCTGTGAGGCAGCCCGCTTCATTTTGTGGCGTAGTTGGTATGAAGCCTACATATGGACTTGTATCAAGATATGGTTTAGTTGCTTTTGCTTCCTCCTTTGATCAAATAGGTCCAATAGCAAAAACTGTTGAGGATTGCGCAATATTATTAGATAGCATATGTGGTCATGATCCAAGAGATGGCACTTCATTAAAATATAAGAGTGATTCTTCTTACGCATCCTCTGTTTCAGGTAATATCAAAGGCTTTAAGATTGGTTTACCAAGAGAGTATCTCTCAGAAGGTTTAAATAGTGAAGTAAGAGCTTCACTGTATAAGTCCATAGACACTTTGGAGAAGCTAGGTGCAAAGGTTGAAGAGTTTTCTATGCCTAGTTTAAAGCATGCTATTCCAGCTTATTACTTAATATCTTCAGCTGAGGCTAGCTCAAATTTGTCAAGATTTGATGGAGTAAAATATGGCTACAGAGCTGACAACTGTAAATCTTATCAAGAATTAATAGGCCGCTCTAGAGGTGAAGGTTTTGGAAGAGAAGTAAAGAGAAGGATTTTGCTTGGAACATACGCTCTTGCATCTGGATACTATGATGCTTATTACAATAAAGCACTTAAGCTTAGAACTTTGATAAGTGAGGGGTTTGAAGAAGCCTTTACGAAATATGATGTAGTGCTACATCCTACAACTCCTGAAACAGCTTTTAAGCTTGGTCAGAATACAGATGATCCTTTGACTATGTATCTAGCAGATATTTACACTGTTGCTGTAAATATTGCAGGGCTTCCTTCTATATCGCTTCCATGTGGTTACGACTTAAATGGACTTCCAATAGGTCTTTCGTTCACTGGCAAGCCACTTGGAGAAAGAGAAATATTTAGAGCTGCTGCAACTTTTGAGGCTGATTTTGCCGATAAGTTCAGATTTCCTGCCATATAGGAAGAAAGGAGCATAACGATGAAATATATTCCAACTATAGGATTAGAAATACACTGCGAGTTATCTACAAAATCAAAAATATTTTGCGACTGCCCAGTTGGTTTTGGTGGAGAACCAAATACAAGATGTTGTCCAGTTTGTACTGGAATGCCAGGTACTCTCCCAGTACTAAATGAAACAGCAGTACAGTACACTGTTAAAGCTGGCTTAGCACTAAATTGTGAGATAAATGAGTTTTCAAAGCTAGATCGGAAAAATTATTTTTATCCCGATTTGCCTAAAGCATATCAAATATCACAGTTTAATCTGCCTATTTGCATAAATGGCGGACTTAAAATTAATACATCTGAGGGTGAGAAGTTTATTTCAATAGAAAGAATTCATTTAGAAGAAGATGCTGGAAAGCTCACCCACGATGGTTTTGATAAATTTAGTCTTGCAGACTACAACAGATGTGGAGTTCCACTTATCGAGATTGTTACAAGACCTGATTTATCTTCCTCTGAAGAAGCAAAGGATTTTGTTGAAAAGGTTCGTTTGATGATACTCTACTCAGGAGTATCTGATTGCCGTATGGAGGAAGGCTCACTAAGGGCCGATGTTAATGTTTCTGTAAGGCCATATGGCACAGACCAGCTCGGGACCAGAACTGAGATGAAAAACATAAACTCTATCAAGGCTATTGTTAGAGCTATAGATAGTGAAATTCAGAGGCAATCAGTGCTTCTTGATGAGGGCAAAAGAATCATTCAAGAAACTAGACGTTGGGATGATAACAAGGGCGAAAGTAAATCCCTCCGAAGTAAAGAGGATGCTCACGATTATAGATACTTTCCTGATCCAGATTTAGTTCCTGTTACCTTTTCAAAGGAAGAAATTGAAGCCTTGCGAGAAATGCTTCCAGAGCTTCCTAATAAAAGATTTGAAAAATATACTACAGTCTATGGGCTTAGTGAAGCAGACGCAAATCTACTTCTTAGCTCTGTTAGCCTTTCAGATTTCTTTGAGAGCACTACTGATGAATGCGGGAACCCAAAGGCTGCTACCAATTTCATAATTGGTGAGGTTTTAAGAAGGTTAAATGACAGTAACTTATCATCAGATCTTATTCCATTTAGTGGAAATGTACTAGGTCGCTTGATTAAGATGATAGAAAATGAAGAAGTAACTGCTAATAATGCAAAAAAAGTATTGGCTGAAATGTTCGATAGTGGTAAAGAACCTGAGTTTATCGTATCTGAAAATGGGTACAAAGTAATAAATGATATTAACGAAGTTGAGAATACTGTCAAAGAAATATTGTCAAAGAATGAGAAGGCAGTATCAGAATTTATAGAAGGTAAAGAAAAAGCCTTTGGCTTCTTGATGGGCCAGTGCTCAAGGGCATTAGCAGGCAGAGGAAATCCAAAAGTAATTCAAGAAATACTTAGAAGTGAACTTAACAAGTGCAAAGGAGACCTGTAACCTATGAAGTCGATACAAGGTTCTGCATCAAAGCCTTTTAGTCCTGAAAATATACAAAGCGGATCTGAATTGATTATCAACGGCTCTGTTTATAGAATCCGCGATATGGGCACATTTGCCTTTATTATTCTTCGCACCTCAAGACATCTAGTTCAATGTGTCCTTGATCCACAAAAATGCGATTTTAATTTAGGCACACTTCAAGAAAACGACAGTATTGAGGCCTTTGGAGTAATTAACTCCGATGAAAGGGCTGCAAATGGTTTTGAACTCTGTTTACTTAGTATTTCAATACTTTCATCCCCTTTTGTACAAATGCCAATCAGCATAAATAAAAAAGGCTTGAATGTATCTTTGGAAGTTAATCTTCAGAACCGACCATTTGTTTTGAGAAATCATAAGCAACGAGCTGTTTTCAAGCTCCAAGAAGGAATTGTTTCAGGCTTTAGAAATCATATGATTTCAATGGGTTTTACAGAGATACATTCCCCTAAAATTGTTAAATTCGGCGCTGAGGGTGGCGCAAATATATTTAAACTTGATTATTTTGGTGAAAAGGCTTATTTAGCTCAAAGTCCACAGTTCTATAAGCAAACAATGGTTGGTGTATTTGATAGGGTCTTTGAGATTGCTCCAGTATATAGAGCAGAAAAGCATAATACCTCGAGACATTTGAATGAATATATTGGCTTGGACTTTGAAATGGCATATATTAAAGATATGTATGATGTAATGGCAATGGAAACAAGTATG
Source organism: Ruminiclostridium sp. (assembly GCA_036507975.1). GTDB lineage: Bacteria > Bacillota > Clostridia > Acetivibrionales > DSM-1351 > Ruminiclostridium. The sequence continues at coordinate 15,853 of DATCID010000141.1, read as the reverse complement.
TTACGCGAAGTTATGGATGAGCTAAAGACAAATTATTCAGCTGAGTTGAATTTACTAAATGTAGATTTGCCTCAAATTGATGTTATACCTGCATTTACATTTATAGAGGGAAAAGAGTTATTAAAGAGTTTGGGGCATAAAATAAAAAATTACTATGATTTTGAACCTGATGAAGAGATTGCGATAAGTGAATATGTTAAAAAGGAATACAATAGTGAGTTTGTATTTATAAGCCACTTCCCTTCTTCTAAGCGTCCCTTCTATGTAATGGATGACAAGGATGATCCTGACTATGCACTGAGCTTTGACTTATTTTTCAGAGGACTAGAAATCACTACCGGTGGTCAGAGAATTCATGATTATGCCGAGCAGGTACAGAAGATGAAAGAAAAAGGTTTGGACCCTAATGACTTTGAATCCTATCTAATGATTCACAAGTATGGAATGCCACCTCATGGTGGACTCGGAATAGGTCTTGAGAGACTATTAATGAGACTTCTCAATCAACAAAATGTCAGAGAAGCATCCTTATTCCCAAGAGATATGACCAGACTTGATCCATAAAGTTATAATAAAATTTAATTATATTTTGTGAAACAAAGGCGTTTCACTCCAGCTTTTCAGGAGTGGAATGTCTTTTTTTAATATTGAACAACTAACATTCTTTTAAAATTATTAAGGAGGGGTTAACATGGAAAATCGTGTTACAGAAATTTATGGAAGTAACGTATTCAATAGAGCAACAATGCTTGAACGTCTTCCAAAAGCAACTTATAAGTTGCTGAAAAAAACTCTAGATGATGGATTAGCTCTTGATGAGTCTGTTGCTGAGGTTGTAGCAAATGCAATGAAGGATTGGGCTCTTGAAAAGGGAGCAACTCATTTTACACATTGGTTTCAGCCAATGACTGGTATCACTGCTGAAAAGCATGATTCCTTCATTTCACCTACTGATGATGGCAACGTAATTATGGAGTTTACTGGAAAAGACTTAGTTAAGGGTGAACCTGATGCTTCTTCTTTCCCATCAGGTGGACTTAGATCTACTTTCGAAGCGAGAGGCTACACTGCTTGGGATTGTACTTCCCCAGCATTCATAAAAGATGGAACCCTATATATTCCAACTGCTTTCTGCTCATATACTGGTGAAATGCTTGACAAGAAAACTCCATTACTACGTTCTATGGAAGCTTTAAATAAGCAAGCAATGAGAATATTGAAGCTTTTTGGAAACTCCGCAACTAGAGTAACTACTACTGTAGGACCAGAGCAGGAATATTTTCTTATTGACCGAGATCTTTGGAGTAAGCGTAAAGACTTAATATTCACTGGAAGAACTCTATTTGGTACTAAGCCACCAAAGGGTCAGGAATTGGAAGATCATTATTTCGGGAATCTCAAGGAAAGAGTATCAAACTACATGAAGGATCTTGATACTGAGCTCTGGAAACTAGGTATTGCTGCAAAAACTGAGCATAATGAGGTTGCTCCAGCTCAGCACGAGCTTGCTCCAATATTCACTACATCAAATATTGCAACTGACCACAATCAGTTAACAATGGAAATGATGCAGAAAGTTGCTATCAGGCACAATCTTACTTGTTTATTGCATGAAAAGCCTTTTGCAGGCGTAAATGGCTCCGGTAAGCATAATAACTGGGCGATGTCTACAAATGATGGTCAGAATCTTTTAGAACCAGGCCTTACTCCACACGAAAACATACAGTTCTTAGTTTTCCTTAGCGCAGTAATCAAGGCTGTTGATGATTATCAGGATTTAATGCGTTTGGCAGTAGCTTCAGCAGGAAATGATCACAGACTTGGTGCTAACGAAGCTCCTCCTGCAATAGTTTCTATATTCCTTGGAGATCAATTGACAGATATTCTCACACAGTTCGAGAATGGTAAAGTTAAGGGTAAAAACTACAGTACTATTCTAGAAACTGGTGTTGCAAGTCTTCCAAATCTACCTAAGGATACTACAGACCGTAATAGAACCTCACCATTTGCATTTACCGGAAACAAATTTGAATTTAGAATGCTTGGTTCATCTGCTTCTATTGCTGGTACAAACTTCGTTCTAAATACCATAGTTGCTGAAGTTCTTCAAAAGTTTGCTGACAAGCTTGAAGCAGCATCTGATTTAACAAATGCAATCGGTGCATTAATTTCTAGCACTGTTAAAGAACACAAACGCATTATATTTAACGGCAACAACTATTCTGAAGAATGGGTAGCCGAAGCAGAAAGCAGGGGCTTATTAAACCTAAAGTCCACTGTTGAATGTATTCCTACCTTCATAAAGGATAAAAATGTAGCAGTATTTGTTAAGCATGGCGTATTGAGCAAATCAGAAATTGAATCAAGATATGAAATACTCCTTGAAAACTATGTTAAGACAATAAACATTGAAGCATTAACAATGATTTCAATGGCTAAAACTGAGATTTTGCCTGCTGCCTTCAGATTCACAAAGGAATTATCAGATACTATCAATTCAGTAAAAGCTACTGGAATGTCTGTTGAAGTTTCAGCTCAGTCTTCAGTGCTTAAGGAGATATCTCCTGTGCTCAGTTCATTTGCTTCAAATATTAACTCATTAAAGAAAGTTTTAGAAAAAGCTAGCGCTGAAACCACTAGTGCACTAAAGCAAGCAGAAGCATATTTCAAGCTAGTTATTCCTGCTATGGAAGCTTTAAGGATTGATGCTGATAAATTGGAAACAATCATTCCAAAGGACATTTATCCATTCCCAACCTATGCAGAACTACTATTCAATATATAATTATTTTATATAAAAAGGGACAACGGTGTTCACAAGAACACTGTTGTCCCTTTTTAAACATTTACTACGATAGAATGATAGTGAATACATAACATTAACAAATCAGAAATGGAGGAATATTCATGAAAAACACTTCCCACATAATCGCTACCTGCCTTCTTCTTTTATCATCCACATTTTTTATTGCAATTTCAGGATGGGATACTTATCTCAGGATAGCACTAAACTTAATAATATTTATAGCATATTTCATTTTTTTTAGGTATGAGCTGTCTAATCTGTGCGGAAAATATACAGATAAGATTATAAAGCTTAAAGGCGACTTAAAGAAATTCAATTTTGAAGTACAAGTTACATCAAGCCAAATCTCTTCTGTTTCTGAAAGTATAGCGGTTACTCTAGAAGAAAACAATGTTTTTGCGAAGTATGTGTACGATGAAGTAAAAGAAATGTCCGATAATAACGATAAGGTAAACAGTAGTATAGATATTACGCTTTCTGAAGTCAGAAACATAATGGATCTTTTAAATAAGGCAGAAGAAATAACTGTTGAAATGCTAAAGAAAAGTTCCCTATCAAAAGGCACAGTAAAAATAAGTTTAGAAGAAATTTTGCAAATAGTTAAAACAATTGATGGCATACATGAATCATCAAATATGACTTTGGCAAATATGGAAAGGTTACAGAAAACCTCAAAAGAAATTGCACGTATTTTAGAAACTGTAAGAAATGTTTCTAAGCAAACTCAACTTCTGGCTCTCAATGCTACAATCGAATCTGCAAGAGCTGGTGAGCACGGAAGAGGCTTCGCAGTTGTAGCCTCTGAGATACACAAGCTTGCAGATGACACTGCAAAGTCAGTTGAGGATATTAATTCACTTATTAAAGCTATCCAAAATGAGGTTGAAAGTGTTTATACCGTTGTTCGAGAGAATGCCTCCCGCGTGGATGAAGGAATATCGGCAACTAAGAATATTGAAACTAATCTTGGAAGAATTGATACATCCTTTAATGACGTATTTGGGATGATGGATCAGATTAGCGCACTATCGAAAAAAGAGGTACATATAGCGGAGAGTGTTGGAACTCAAATAAAAGAGGTAGAAGATGTTATATCAAAGACTTCCAAGTCAGTAGAAGATGTGCAATCTTCGGTGCATCAGCAAAAACATAATATGGAGGAATTTGCATCTATGGGTTCCAGATTAAATGAAGCCTCTTCTACCTTGGCTGGGCTATTTTCAAATGAAGCTGATAGCATTGAGTCTCTTGGTAATGATGCTTTAGAGAAAGCGCAAAGCTCTCTTTATATAATTCATGAGGAAATTTGTTCAAAGAGCGGAATTATAAATTTAAAAGACAGTTCTGTACACCAAGTTATTTTAAGTGAGTTTATGAAAAAATATAGTTTTATTGAAGCAGCTTGGACCAATGACCATAAGGGACGATTTGTTTGTTCTATTCCTAAGGCAGGTATTGCAAATGCAAATGTTCGTGAATGGTTTAAGCAAAGCATTAAAGGCCAGGATTTTGTTTCACCTATCTATATCTCAGCAATCACAAGAAATCCATGTATTACTGTGTCCTCACCGATAAAGAATTCTAGCGGTGAAATCGTCGGTGTAGTTGGAATTGATATAATAATTAAGTAACTTTATTAATCTATCAATTCTTTGCACTAATTTCTTTAGAATTCCATATACTAATTATAACAAGAAAGAGACAATGGCGTCATTAAAGGTTATTGTCTCTTTTGTTTGAAAAAAACCTTTGGAGGATCTTAATATGTGTTCTATTCTAGGATTAGTTAATTTTAAAGATACTACTTTAGGTATTGCCCAGGAAGTGCTCAGTGAAATGGGAAAAACTATGGCTCACAGAGGACCAGATCAAAACGGTTTCTTTAGAAATAATTTTGTTTGCTTCTCGCATAACAGACTAGCAATAATTGATGTAGAAAACGGGTTACAGCCCATGTCAGTTATTTTTGAGGGTAAAAGCTACACTATTGTTTACAATGGTGAGATATATAATGCTGATGACCTTCGTAAAGAGCTTGTTAGTTATGGTGTAAATTTCAGCACCCACTGTGATACCGAAGTTGTTCTGTACTCTTACATAGTTTGGGGCATGAATTGCTCAGAAAAATTGAATGGAATCTACGCTTTTGCGGTATATGACGATGCAAATAGGCAAGTTTATCTATGTAGGGACAGAATGGGTGTCAAGCCTTTCTTTTATACATTTCTTGGTAATACGCTTATCTTCGCATCTGAGATTAAAGCGATCTTAAAGCACCCCCAAGTTAATGCTGAGCTTGAAGCTGAAGGCATCTGGCAGCTGCTGTACCTCTCCCCTATGCGTCCTTCAAATAATGGCATTTTCAAAAATATATTGGAGATAGCTCCTGGCTTTCATGGAATATTTAATGAAAATGGATTGAATTTGTATAACTATTGGACTTTGAAAGCATACGATTTAGAGGATAGTGAAGATACTATTTTAGAAAAAACGAGATTCCTTTTGACTGATGCTATCAAAAGGCAATTGGTATCCGATGTTCCTCTATGCACATTTTTATCTGGTGGTCTGGACTCATCTGTGATTACAGCTGTAGCAAGGGCTGATAAGAAAAATGGAGATTTGTTGTCCTCCTACTCTTTTGAATACGAGGATAATAAAAAGCACTTTGCATCAACTAGCTTTCAGCCCGAAAGTGACGATGATTATGCACAGTGGTTGGCAAATTATCTAGGAACAGATCACACTATTCTTAATGTAAGCCAGCAGAAAATAGCAGACCTTTTGCAAGATGCAGTAAAGTATAGAGATTTTCCAGGTATGGCTGATATTGACTCTTCCCTGCTATATTATTGTAATGAGGTTAAGAAGAGGCATACAGTTGCACTAAGTGGCGAATGCGCTGATGAAATATTCGGAGGGTATCCATGGTTCTACAAACCAGAAATGCTGAACCGTGATTTTTTCCCATGGATACATGACCCAGAATCAAGAATTAATTTATTCAATTCAGATTTTGCTAAACCAAGTCAGGGCTTTGATTTTGTTAAGCAAATGTATCTTGATAGTAAAAATGCATGTCCATTGACAGGTACTGAATCAGGAGAAATGAAAACCAGCAGAATTGCTACTTGGCTCTCTGTCAATTGGTTTATGACTTCATTATTAGAAAGAAAAGATCGAATGAGTATGGCAAGCGGACTTGAAGTCAGAGTTCCTTTTTCCGACCATCGAATTTTAGAATATGTATACAACGTGCCTTGGAATATTAAATTTAAAAATGGAGTTGAAAAGTCACTTCTTAGAGAGTCTATGAGTGAATATCTTCCCGATAAAATTCTATATAGGAAAAAGAGTCCATATCCAAAAACGCATAACCCTCAGTATGAAGCTATAGTTTCAAATATGTTAGAGGACGTTATGTCATCGAAAGACTCAATACTAAAGGATATTCTGCATCCAGATACTCTTCCCCTCTTGCGTTCAGGCGGTAATATCACCTGGTACGGTCAGCTCATGGGACGTCCGCAGCTTATGGCTTGGCTGATACAGCTGGATTATTGGTTTAAGGAATATGGAGTGAAGATAGTGTAATGACAATATGCTCTTCTAAATGATACACCTTTAATCAACGGAATAAAAAGAGCTAAAAGCCTAGTTTAACGGCTTTTAGCTCTTTTTTTCTCTATAAAAGCAATTGAATAGTCATAAAGCCGTTCACTAAAATAGTTTCACCAGTACTAGATATTTTATTTGTCATAATCTCCAAATCCATATTCATGCTCAATAACAGTAATCTTTGACATATTTAAAATTCTTCTATACCTTCATAAACAAATCCTTGAAAATTTTATCCCGGTCCACATGAGAAGCTGATTTGATAAAATGGCGTCTTTGATCTACACTCCATGTCACCTGATCTGTCAATATAGGACTATGTACTATATTTGTGGGTACCCACTCAGGATTAATCAGATATGCAATAGCGGAAATATCCCAGATAATTCTCGAATACGCACAATGATCTTCGATGCAGTCTTTTACTATTTGTGTCAGATAACTACCAATAGGACTCTTGCCATCCATATACCTCTCTAACTCAGCTACAGTTGTAGTAAGATGTGAAACCACATTCATACATGGGATTTGTACCATTGGGACCCCACAGTCAAATACAACTCTAGCTGCAAGAATATCCTGTTCAAGATTGAATTCCTTGGTGTCATGCCAATACAACGAATGTCCCCCTAGCCATACCACAACTATCTTTTCAATTATTTGCGGTTCGATAAGAATAGCTGAGGCTATATTTGTAATAGTCCCAATTGCAACTATATATAAGGGCTCTATTGCTTCCATTGCTCTTTTTATCAAGTCTCTTACAGCTTCACTATCACAAGGAGTATCCAGACTTTCTAGGTATCTGGTGGAACCTTTAAGCACAAATCCTTCTTTTGGTTTAATATTCATTTTATCTAAAACCCGTTGTATTTCTTCATAACTTTTTTCCATGCCATCACCAGGCCCTTCAGATTTTTCATTAAAAAATGGTGCAGCATATACGGCCTCCAGATTTAAACGCTCTGGTGACCTTAAAGCATACACAAGTGCGAACTGATCATCAACCTCATTAAAGGTATCTGTATCGAGAACCATATTGAGTTTGCCTTTTGGAAGTTCTAATCTGTCAAGGACAAATTGAGTAGTTAACTTTTTAAAATTCATAATCTTACACCTCATATTTTTATTAATTTTAGTAGTATAGAAAGAGTCCGAAATATTTCTGATTTGGCTATTCTAATTTACTTTATATACTATTTTACTAGAATATAGCATATTATTTTTATTTAATATATAATGATTTGGCTAACATATATCTAAAACTGGCTTACTGAAGGGAGGCATCTTAATGAAAATAAATTCCAGCTTAGAGTTCTTGTATTATCTTTCACATCCTACTGCAAGCATTATAAATTTTCATAATCACAACTGTTATGAGCTTGTTTACTATATATCAGGTTCAGGTCATACAAATATTAATGATATTGAATATTTGTTTGAAGAAGGATCTTTCGCATTAATACAGTCAGGAATTTCCCATGATGAACGCCACAACAACAAAACTGATGTATTATTTATCGGCTTCTTTTGTGATAATTCTCCAATAAAATTAGAAAATGGAATATTTAAGGACAACCTTCAAAAAGATATCCTTCGATTACTTCAAAAGTTAAAGGCTGAAATGCTCGAAAAAAAAGCATTTTTTGAATTTAAAATAGAGACTATACTGCAGGAACTCATAATAGAATTAATTAGAATCTTATCCTCAAAACCAGATACAAGGGGGAACTTTTTACATATCGAGAGTTTTCTATTAGAAAATTATATATGGGATGTAGATTTCCACACGTTAGCAGAAATCTCAGGATATAGCTATCACCGATTCAGACATATTTTTAAACAAATGTATGGTTTGTCGCCTTGCAGTTATGTCCAAGAACTTAGAATTCAGAATGCCAGTCGTATGCTTTCCTACACAACCTTTACTATCTCCAGAATAGCCCATGAAAATGGTTTTACCAGTGAATCTCAATTTTGCAGCCTATTTAAGCGGCTTAATAGTTGCACCCCGGGAGAATTTCGCAAAAAGCAATCATCATCCTGAGGCACGTTGAGAATTGTACTGTTGCAAGTAAAAACCTCTATCCTATCCATGCTAAAGGATATCCTGCATCCAGATACTCTTCCCCTCTTGCGTGCAGGCGGTAATATCACCTGGTACGGACAGCTCATGGAACGTCCGCAGCTTATGGCTTGGCTGATACAGCTGGATTATTGGTTTACGGAGTATGGGGTGAAGACAGTTTAGATACCTTTCCAACATGTATTTCTCACTAAAAAAAATGAGCCGCAAATAGCTTTTCGGCTCATTTTTTAGATTAATTCACTAATTTTACAACTTTATAAGATTATAGATAAGTACTGCAACTGATGCTTTGTTTGCATAACCTCTAGGATTTACATCTTTTCCTTCTCCGATTACAATCCCAGCATTAACAAGGTTAAATATACTCTGTTTTGCATAAGATGATATCTTTGCTTCATCATTAAATTTTTTCAGATCAGCTACATCACCTTTTACTGTAAGCTTTCCGCTTATTTCAAGCGCTTTGTTTACAAGTACCATCATATCCTGTCTTGATATAGCTTTATCAGGGCTGAACTTATTATTTTCTACACCTACTGTTAGGCCCAATTCCTTAGCTATAGCTATTTCTTGATAGTACTTATCTCCTGTCTTTACATCAATAAAGTTATTATTTGTCTTTGCTGTCAGTCCAAGAGTTTTTACCAGCATTGCCATAAATTCGCCTCTGGTGGCGTTTGTTTCAGGCTTGTAGGTTGTTTCCACAGAATCTATAATTCCTTTTGAAGCAATTACTTCTATCTGATTCTGTGCCCATTTGTACTTGCTGATATCACTGAAGGTCTTTTGTACATAAGCTACTGCATAAGTACTGAAGTGAGTGATAGTAAAGGTTATTTTACCTGTTGTGACATCATATTTTCCATTAGGTACAGCTGTTACTTTTCCTGTTTCATCTATATACCACACGACTAAATGATCAGTTTGTTTTAATTCCACTGCTGTGGGTGTATAGTCAACAGTTATTTTAACAGGTGCGTCAGGATTGTGCCATGATATCTGCCTACCGTCTGCAGTTGCTTTAAGTTCTATAACTGGTCTGTCACCAATTTGTCCTTTTACCTCCTCATTACTTAAAGAAGTAATATCGGCAGTTCCTATGGAAAGCGCTACCTTCGTTGCTCCTGCCACATCATCAGGTTTGAACATATTTGTCGGTGCTTCTATCGTACCCAGATCAGTCTTAATATTAATCTTGTTTATTTCACTACCTTCTGAAGAGAATGTAGTTGTCGGTACTTCTAAAGCATATTCCGTTGCGTCTTTTACTTTAGGAATTTCTATATTAACATTTCCCTGCTCTTTTGAACTTTCGATTATACTATCCATTGTTTTCGTATCCAGGGTTGCTTTAGCAATTCCTGTTGTAGAATCCAATTTTGGTTCTGGAAGTGTCACTTTTACTATACCATCCGCACCTTTCACAGTCGTTACAGCTGGTGATTGTGTTTGTGTTGGTGTTGGTGTTGGTATTGGTGTACTGGAGGTGGTCGTAGATACTGCATCACTTTCTGTAGAATAATTTCCTACTACATCCTTTGCAGCTATTGTAAAGCTGTATGTTGTATTTGAATTTAAGCCTGTTACTGTATAGTTTGTAGATGTTATATCTCCGGTATTTACTTTTATTCCTCCGTTATACAAATCATATCCAACCTCGCCACCATCATTCGTAGATGCTGTCCAGTGTAAGCTTACTGTTGTGTCTGTTTTGCTATCTACTGTAACTCCTTCTACTTTTGTAGGCGGTGTTGACCCAGGTTTATTAGTTACTATTCCTTTTACAACTACATTATCATAAACCGCAGACTCTCCATATTCTCTAAATCCGATCTTTCCGTTTGTAAATGCTAAGTCAGTCGTAATGTCCACTAATTCTTCATCTATGTAGGTCTTAATTGTTGAACCTATTACTTCTATTTTCACATTATACATATGGTTCAATTCAAAATCAAATCCTACAGCTTTAATGAAGCCCCAATTACCACCAACTAACTTATGTGGTCTAAGAGCATAATCTTTAGCATTAAACTGCCACATATAATAATTACTTGCGTCCGTTTTTCTGAATATGATTCCTGCAGCTTCTTTGGTAATCTTAAGATCCAGCTCAAGAATGTAGTCCTTCCAGTCTGAACCATCATATAAGCTATCTACTATTGTTTCATGACCATCACCTGCTACTGTAAACTCCCCATTACTTATTGAAGGTTCCCCGTTGTTGCTGGTCCATTTACCTAAATCACCACTGAAGTCATCCGACATTAATGTTCTTAAGATATATGTTGGAGCTGGGGTTGGCGTTGGCGTTGGAGTTGGAGTTGGTTCTACTCCAGCTGTTATTCCTGTTATTACTATATTATCATAAACCGCTGACTCTCCACTTTCTCTGAAACCCACCTTTCCACTTGAAAATAAGGTGTCTGTCGTTGTGTCAGCCAACTCACCGTCAATGTATGTATTGATTGTTGAACCTATTGCTTCTATTTTTACATGATATGTAGTTCCCTCTACGAAATCATATGGTGTAGTTTTTATATATCCAAAGTTACCAGCAACTTTCGTCATTGGATGGATACCAGGATCACCGGTAGTTGTTGCCTGTAGCGACCACATATAAAAATTATTATCGTCTGTTTTTCTGAAAATAATCCCTGCGGTTTTACTTGTAATCTTCACATCAGCTTCAAAGATGTAGTCGGTCCAGTTTGAGCCTCCAGTTACTGTTTCAATTGTTTCATTATTTGCAACTGAAAGTCCTCCACCAGTTATAGAACTATTATCTGTACTCTGCCATTTACTTAAATCCCCACTAAAGTCATCTGTCATTAATGTTGTATAGACCTGTTCCGGTATTGGAGAAGGAGTAGGTGTGGCCACAGCTGTAGATATGGTAATTAGTGCAATACCATATGAGTTAGGATCTGCAGTACTTGTAGCTTTAATGGACACCATATCTCCATAAACAGCATCTGCAGGTGCTGTATATAATCCTGATTCGCTTACTGTACCGACTCCACTAGCTATGGACCAAGTAACTCCAGCAGTATTATCTATTACTGCTGCATTCAACTGTAAGGTTGCACCCTTATCGACATTTTTTAAAGCAGGCGTAACTTCTACCTGTGTTTGTGATGGTAATGTCGTATAAACAATAACACAATAGTCGGAAGGAATAGTGCTATCTGTGAAGGTTGTTCCTGCAGAAAAAGTACCACTTTGTACAGGAATCAGACCATTTGCTTCCTTTATTACATTAGCTGTATATATATGTTTTCCAAAAGTTTTTCCAATATCCACTCCACTAAAATCGATTGTCAATTCTTTAGCTTCACCAGCTTTACACTCTACAAGAACAGTATAGTCGTCTCCGCTGTTTGTCTTGAAAGCTGTTGTCCTGACATCTGTAGCAGTCGTTGTGGCAGATATAACACTACTGTGTGCAGGAATATATCTTTCCATCATACTTACCTGATAATATGGTAATTTTGGTATGGGATTCGAATATAGTTCGTCTTGAATTGCCCAGTTGCCATCTGTATTTGAATTTTCGTCAGGATCTTCACACCAAACTCCATTATATTGCCATACAGCCATACCACTAAGTCCGGCATTTGCACCTGCTATTATACTGTTTGCATATCCAGCGATCCACTTACTATCAGTTTCCTGAGCAAATCCAAATTCTGTAAGGAATACAGGCTTGGGTGCTACATAGTCGATCCTGCTTTTAATTTGTGACAAAAGGTTATTGTATGTAGCGCCATAGGTATGAAAGGTATATCCGTCAAAGCAAGCATCTTTATTGTCTTTCATGTATTGGACCCAATCAAGTGCTCCTGATTCCTCAGGACCCCATATTTTTACCAATGATCTTCTTCCATCCACTGTAAGCTTGTCATGTACTTTTTGTACCATATTTGCATAATATGCCTTCTCATCGCCGGGAGCATCAAAATCCCAGTCTCCATTCGGCTCATTGTAAAATGTAAGATACTTGACATTATTATAGCCTTTGGCATTGATTAATTGGTCAAGGGTATCTGAACAGGATTTTGCAAAATCGTCAAGATCAGCCGGAGCACTGATTCTAGCTTCTTCTCCTGGTATACTGAACCAGCTTTGTATGTCCCTTCCCACTTTCCATCCAAAATTAAGTTCAACCTCTGTACCTGCAGCTTTAAGTGCATCCAAGTACTTATAAAACGCAATCATCTTATCGCTATCCCATGTATATATGCCCTTTGCCGATTCCATCCAGTCAGGCTGGAACCATAATCTGGCTATTTTGGGTTTCATCATAGTGAGACGCTTTTGATCCATCTCCCAGTAAGCTTCATTGTACCCCTTTGAAAGATTATTTTCCATCAGTGCTGTCGGGATTATATCCACACCCACACCAGCAAAATCAGAGTTAATAACCACATTGGGATTAACAGTAATTGTCCTGCTTGCAGCAAAGACTTCATTGTTTATTGGTAATTGAGAAAGTAATAAAGCTAAAATGCATAGTACGCTTACTATTTTTTTACATTGGTTAGTTCTTTTTGACATAATATTTAATATCCTCCTTCTTTTGATAGCGAACCTATTTAGTACAGAATAAGTTAATACAACTTCCATTATATTGAATTCGATTGGCAAATCTATTTTATATCATGTTAAATTACGTTAAAATGAAATAATTAACGGATTTATTGAAAAATATATTTATAGATTATTTTTAGTAAGCATTCCATAATAATACGTGCACTATCTTTAGAATTCGTTGTAATTATTAATGTTCCGAGGGATATTGGCATTTGTAACCATAAGATTTCTATTTCATTTCATACCACACAACAATAAAAAAATCCTCGTTTATCAGAGGATTTTTTTATTGTTTATTTTTTTGATTTATGATTCTTTATTTAACCACTATATTATCAAATAATGCAGACTCACTGATCTCCCTAAAGCCAACTTTTCCACTCGTGAATTGAGTGTCTGTAGTTGTGTCTATCAGAGTCCCATTAATATATGTCTTTATAGTCGATCCATTTATCTCAATCTTTACATTATACGATGTATTTAGACTGAATGTATAAGGTACAGTCTTAATAGTATTCCATGAACCGTTTACTTTCTTATGTGGTCTTAAGCCACCATAGGTATTGCTTAACTGCCACATATACATATTATTGTCGTCTACTCTTCTGAAAACGATTCCTGCTGCACCACTTGTAATCTTGGCATCTAACTCTATTGTATAATCCTGCCAGCTCGTTCCTCCACTTACACTTTGGATTGTCTCGGTGCCTGAAACCGAGAGCATACCACCTGTTATTGTACAATTTGATGTATTGGTCCACTTACTTAAATCACCGCTGAAATCATCCGACAGTAATGATGTTGGTGTTGGTGTGGGTGTTGGTGTTGGTGTTGGCGTAGGTGTTGCACCAGTAAGTTTATAATATCCGGATTTTGTTACTCCCGGACATGGGTCGACTCCAAAAGTGGAGAGATTAAATACTATACTGCCGGTAATACCATAGAGGTAGGTATAATTGCCGTTTGCTCCGAACGCTACATCGCAAGTACCCGCTAGAGTATAAGTTTGACCTTCACTTGCACATAAAGTATATCCCGTTATTCCGTCAGGTGTTGCTGTCGGTGTTGCTGTCGGCGTTGCTGTTGGTGTCGGTGTTGCTGTTGGTGTCGGTGTTGCTCCAACAAGTTTATAATATCCGTATTTTGCTGTATTCGGACATGGGTCACCACCAAAAGTTGCTATTTTTAAAATAACGCTACCAGAAACGCCATAGACATAGCGGAACTTGCCGCCTACTCCGTCTACTGCACCTGATCCGAACGCTACATCATATACACCAGCTGGTAGTGTAACTGTGTCGTCTTCTTTACCACAATAAGTAAACCCATCTGGTCCGCTTACTAGGGGATCGGGAATTGTTGGAATTGGGAAACCGTTAAGTATTTCCTTCACTTGGAAATTATCAATAAGCGCTCTCTCACCAGATTCCCTAAAGCCTACCTTTCCGTAATCAAAGTTGCTTTGTAGATATGCTTTATCTTTGTACCTGTCTACTAAACGTCCGTCGATGAACGTAGTATATGTATCACCACTTACATCTATTCTCACATGAAACGGTACACCTTCACTAATTTCACAGGATACGTTTTTGATAGGACCCCATCCTCCGTTAAGTCTCTTATGAGGCACCAGTGTTTTAGTCGTAGTATTAAACTGCCACATATACATATTATTATCATCTTTTTTCCTGAATACAAAACCTGCCGCACCGGCTTGAACTGTTACATCCGCTTCTATCGAGTAGTTCTGCCAAGTTTCGCCACCAACTGCATTCTGTATTGTCTCATTACTCTCTACTTTTAGTGCACCATTGACTATGGAGCAATTGCCTGAATTTGCCCATTTGCTCATGTCTCCGCTGAAGTCATCTGAAAATAAAGTATTTCCTGTCTCTGCAGGAGTCGGTTTTACAATTGGGGCTGGAGTGGGTTCTTCCTTAGCTGTAGATATTCTAATCAAGGTAATGCCATATGCTGTAGGATCAGCGGTACTCGCAGCTTTTACCGCCATCATATCACCATATTGTGCATTAGCAGGTGGTGTAAAAAAGCCCGAACTGTTTACTGTACCACCACCGCTAACTACTGACCAAGTTACTCCACCTGTATTGTCTATTACATTAGCAGTTAACTGTAATGTTTGCCCTTTGTCGATATTTTTAGATCCGGTTGTTGCTACCTGTGTCTGAGACGGTAAGGTCGTATACACAATAACTGTATAATCTCCCGAAATGTCAGTGTCGGTAAAGGATGTTCCTGTTGAAAAAGTTCCGCTTATTGCAGGAATCAACGTATTTATTTCCTTAGCAACATAATCTGTGTAAACATGTCTTTGAAATGTTTTTCCGATATTTAGGCCACTAAAATCAACTGTTAGGTTTTTGGCTAAACCATCATCTCTACACTCTACAACAACCGTATAGTCGTTTCCTGTTTTAAAAGTTGCTGCCCTAATTTTACTAGCTGAATCTGTCGTGGTAGATACTACCGTGCTGTGTGCAGGAATGTATCTTGCCAGCATGGATTTGTCAATAGTAGTTTAGTCAGTAAACTCGAATTTGAAATTAATGGTATAAATAATAAATATTAATATAACTGTACAATATTGCTATTAGAATTATCTTTATAATAAAAATTAGCTTCATCAGAGAGGATATAAAAACTAATTTTTGATCTTTAAAATTTACTTTTATATCCTAACGCGGAAAGGGTTTGGGAACCAAGCGTGGGTTCCCATGTCTTTTTTTAAG
>DATCID010000140.1:0-14737 GCA_036507975.1 Ruminiclostridium sp. | reverse complement strand
TTGCATACGTCCTTTGGATCAGCTTCAAATAAACCCGCTAAGGAGCCAAACTCTTGAATCATCTTGTGAGCCAGCTCATTTGTATCCTTCATTGGTATACCGAAGAAAAGGAGCAGTTCTAATACTTGATGATCCTCAAATGCATCTAATCCTTCTGATAAGTACCTTGTTTTAACCCTCTGCCTATGCCCTTCATGCAGTTTCTTTTCCATAAAGTCCTCATGATCCTATTTCTAAAAATTCATTGCAAAGCTCTAATTTTATTTATAGAGATATTATTTGCAATCACTTATAGAATGGTATTCTACAAAACAATTGGAATTCCTTCACAATAATACAATATGTTGTAATTTTGCTCATTTATATGCCTATTTATAATTAGCGACAGTAGTCATCGGATAAAGATGTGAAGTTTATAAGGAATTCGGCTTTTAAAATGAGTCACATTTTTACCTCTCTTTAATGACAGCTGAAGGTGATATTTTTTTATATTTCTTGAACATACGGCTGAAGTAATTCATATCATCAAAACCACAAGCCATAGCAGCTTCAGTGATATTTACACCACTAACCTTTAGCATGGCTTCAGCATTATTTATCCTGAGTAAATTCAAGTATTCTCCCAAAGATTTTGACGTTATACTTTTAAATACTCGACAAAAGTGGAAACGGCTCATGTTGACCATGGAACATAATTGGTCTATAGTGACCTTTTCGGTATAATTGTTTTCAATATATTGGATGATGCTGTTAAACCTATGCAAGTTCTTCATCCTGGAGTCATATTCCTTTGAGGTTAGAACCAACTGAACATGGTTCCTAATGAGCAACACCAGAAGCTGATAAATGCTAGCCTTTATTGCCATCTCATAACCGATCTGCTTTGCTTCGTATTCTTTAATAAAGCCGTGTATACACTTTGCAACGTCCTTATCCTTTTCAATTTTATTCATGAATAATATGCGGTTTTGAGATATTGGGTTGATATATTTTGTTTCACAGGCATCTATATATCTACTTTGCAACAAAGAAGTATCAAAGATTATGCAGTAATACTCTGCTGCTTCAGAGACACAGTATCCCTGATGAAGCTCATTACTGTTAACCACTACGAGGTCGCCTTTTCTCGCAGAGAGTTCAAGGGAATTGCACTTAATTACTGCTTCACCCTTTATAAAATATAAAAGTTCAATTTTTTCATGCCAATGACGTCCAAAATAATTGCAGCCATTCTTTAAAAGATTATCCTTATGACAAATAATTGGCAAGCTTTGATCCATCATATCAATTTTCTCATATAACAAATAGTCTTTACTCATATGTATCTCCAAAATTATAGCAAGATTGTGCTAGTTATGCGCAAACCCGTTCATGCAAAACTTATATTATAATTCTATAATAATTGTATAATATTGAAAAGTAAATATTTCATATATATTATTAATTTTTAACGGAGGGGTTATTGAAATGGCTGATTTCAAAATTGGAGTTATTGTTGATTCTTTTAAGCTTGATATTAGAGAAGGAATCAAGAAAGCAAAGGAAGTTGGCGCTTCGGGGATACAGGTTTATGCCACTAGCGGGCCAATGTCTCCCGAAAATCTGACTGCAAAACAAAGGGAAGAATTCCTTGACCTGGTTACAGCAAATGGACTTGTTATTTCAGCTCTTTGCGGCGACCTTGGCAGTGGCTTCGCTGATAAAGGAGAAAATCACTGGAAGATAGAAAAATCAAAAAGAATAATGGATTTGGCCAAGGATTTAAATGTAAATATTATTACTACACATATAGGAGTTGTTCCAGAAGACCCAAAACATCCGAGATGGAGCGTACTTCAAGAAGCCTGTGAGGAGCTTGGACGATATGGTGATAGTGTTGGTGCTTATTTTGCCATTGAAACCGGACCCGAGACATCTGCTGTATTGAAGAAATTCTTAGACAGCCTAAATTCAAAGGGTGTTGCAGTGAATATGGATCCTGCAAACCTTGTAATGGTAACCGGGGATGATCCTGTGCAGGCTGTTTTTACCCTTAAAGATTATATCGTACATACCCATGCCAAGGATGGAATCATGCTAAGACGCGAGAATCCTGAGATTATCTACGGGATGATTGAAGAAGCAATTAAATCCGAAGCGGCTTTTAGAGAAGTTCCTCTAGGAGAAGGAAGCGTTGACTTCCACGAGTACTTAAAAGCGTTGGATTCTATAGGATACAAAGGATATTTGACAATTGAAAGGGAGGTTGGAGACAATCCTGAAAAGGACATCAGGACTGCTGTTAATTTCTTAAACAGAACTATTAATAATATAAACAGTGCTCTTTGATTGAGCAGGAGCTTTTATTAGCTCTGAATTTTAGACATCGGTTGAATCACTAAATGGAGGAAGATCTATAATGGAGAAGATAAAAGTAGGAATTATAGGAACTGGGAGCATAAGCGAATTACATCTTGCAGGCTACAAAGCCCTTGATAATGTAGAGATATACGCAGTATGCGATATAAATGAGTCGAGAGTTGAGGTCTGTGCTAAGAAGTATGATGTAAAGCATACCTTTACAGATTATAATGAGATGCTGAAGCTTTCTGAACTTGATGCTGTTAGTGTGTGTACCTGGAACAGTTCCCACGCGCCTGTAGCTATAGCTGCGTTAAAGGCAGGAAAGCATGTTCTATGCGAGAAGCCTATGGCAATGAACTCTAAAGAAGCTATTGAAATGGAGAAGTTTGCAAAAGAAGCAGATAAGCTCCTTATGATAGGCTTTGTAAGAAGATTTGGCAATGATGCCAGAATCTTGAAGGATTTTATAGATAATGGAATGATGGGCGACATCTATTATGCAAAAGCATCATATTTGAGGCGTTTTGGATTCCCAGGAGGATGGTTTGGCGATAAGAAGCGCTCTGGAGGTGGTCCGCTTATTGACCTGGGTGTGCATGTTATTGATCTAGTACGTTTTCTCATGAATAAGCCAAAGGCTGTTTCCGTCACCGGAGCAACCTTCAACAAGCTTGGAGCAAGGGATAATATTAAAAAGGAAAAAGCCTATGTTTCAGCAGACACATGCGATATATTCGATGTTGAGGATATGGCGGTGGCAATGATTAAATTTGATAATGGTGCTGTTCTTTCTGTTGAAACAAGCTTTAGCCTCAATACAAAAGCCGATTCGGGCAATATCGAGCTCTTTGGAACCAAGTCAGGAGCAAAGCTTGATCCAAAGCTTGAGTTTTATTCGGAAATGAACAATTATCTTGTGGATGTAACTCCTGCCCATGATACAGCACTTAGCTTCAATGGACTCTTTGAAAATGAGATTGCACATTTTGTAGATTGCGTTTCAAAGGGTACAAAATGTATAAGCCCTGCTGAAGATGGAGTTGAGATCATGAGAATATTGGATGCGGTATATGAATCCGCAAAGACTGGTAAGGAAGTAGTTCTTTAGAAAGATATACACCTGAAATCCTAGACATGGTTATATTATGGAGGCAGTTATGAAAATTGGAGTAAGTACATATAGCTATAGTGCACTGGTCAATAATGGGAATATGACTCAGTTTGACATTATTAAAAAGGCTAAGGAAATGGGCTTTGATTTGGTTGAATTTGCAGGTCTCATAATACCTGAGAGTGAATCGGCAGAGTCTTATTCAACAAGAATAAAAGAAGAGTGTGCCCGTGTCGAGATAGAAATGGGTAATTATACTATAGGGGCAGACTTCATAAATGGTTCAGAAGGTGATTTGAATGCTGAAATCGAAAGACTTAAAGGTGAAGTGAGAATTGCAAAAATACTTGGAGCACCTGGTATGCGCCACGATGCAACCTATGGGTTTAAGGCTGAATATCGTGGTACCAAAGGCTTTCAGGATGCACTTCCCATTCTTATAAAAGGCTGCAGAGCTATAACTGAATTTGCTGCAGAACTCGGAATTAAGACTATGGTGGAAAATCACGGCTTCTTCTGTCAAGATAGCGAAAGAATAGAAATGCTTGTAAACGGTGTCAACCATGAGAATTTTGGAGTACTTCTAGACATCGGAAACTTCCTTTGTGCTGATGAAGATCCTGCAAAAGCTGTCGGTAGACTAGCTCCTTATACCTCCCATTTACATGCAAAGGATTTTCACACTAAGCCAGGCACAGCTCCGAACCCAGGATCAGGATGGTTCTGCTCACGAGGTGGTAATTTCCTCCGAGGCTCCATAATTGGCCATGGAGACGTTCCTATCGCGCAGTGTATGAATATAATAAAAAGAACAGGCTATGACGGCAATGTTTCAATTGAGTTCGAAGGAATGGAAGACCCACTAAGAGGAATATCAGTAGGTCTCGAAAATCTTAAAGCCTATATGAACGGATAGAGCAATAGGTAAAGAATGCATTTCGGCTGATCGTAGAATAGCCGAAATGCATTCTGAGTTCATTTATTGAATTACTCTTATCTATGTTGGAAATATTAGGTTATATTTTATTATTACACTAAGTTAAAAGCTTTTTCTATTTCAGTAATCTGATTATCATTTATTACAACAACCTCACCCAAACTCTTTGACGCTATCAAGGCCTTGGCGCTATACTCTGCCACTTCCAACCTATCAAAGGCATTAAGCAGAGAGCTTCCAGTAACAATAATGCAGTCATTTTCCACTAGGACAATAGGATTATTTTCTTCAAACAAATCCGCAACCATGAGAGGCTGCATGAAACTTGATCCAAAAGGAAGCTTCTGAATATTCCTTAAAAGTATATAGCTTTCAGGAATGGTCCTGGAGTCAAAGGGCTCTTCAGTTACTGCAAAAGCCATAATATTGGGTGGATGTGCAATAATTATGGAATTGATATGGGGATGCTTATCATAAATATACTTATGCAGCAAAACCGAGCGGCTAGGCATTTTCCCGGCCTCCCTCTTCCCGTCTTCTATTCGTACTATTTCACCTACATCCATATATTTCCTATCGCTCCCATAAGGCGTAATAGTAAAGGAGTTGCCATCCAATCTAGTAGAAAATGTCCCCTGCGTACTAGTAAACAGCTTATGGTCATAGGAACGATGGACTAGCTCACACATTTCCTTACGTGCTGCTCTTTCTAAACTGCTGTAACTTTGCGGAATAAATTCATCCATTTGCACATGCTGTTTATTTTTAGATATTTCCAGATGTTTGGGCGTCAGCGAAATCGGTGTCCCGATTCTTCGTGCATAAATTTCCAGTCTAGCGCAAAAATCCAGAGTTTCAAAGGCCATAAATGCTTTAAAAAGATCTTTTCCTACCACCACAACGCCGTGATTTTCCAGCAATACTGTATTGATTCCGCGTTTAAGCACTGCAGCTATCTTTTTTCCAAGATCATCACTTCCAGGAAGACCATATTCAGCCATCCCCACTTCTCCACATATCAGGTTTGCATTGGGAATCAGACTGGTATTGGGTAATTTCCTGACTATACTGAAGGATACAAGTGCCGGAGGATGGGCATGCAAAACGGCTCTTACATCCGGTCTTTGCTTGTATGTGGACTGATGAAAGGGAATCTCACTTGAGGGTCTGTGCTTACCCAATACAGTGCCATCAGGCTTGACCTGAATAATATCCTTACTGGTGAGAGATCCTTTGTCAACACCTGCTGGTGATATCCATATGTCTCCATTGTCATCTTTTATGGAAAGATTCCCCCCCGAAGTGGTGGTCATTCCATAACCATATATTCTTTCCATGATTATCACAATCTGAACCGCCGGGTGTAGTAGCTCAAAATTCATATATATTAACTTCCTTTCCAGAGCAGTCAATCAATGAATATATCAACATATTCATGATTGTCCCCCCTATCACTATCTATTTGCTCAGTTTTTTAAAAGACTTTTTCTGTAAGCTTCACTCTCCCAATTTTTAATGAAGTCTATATCCTTTTCCGACATGGTCTTAAGAGGAAGTCCACTCTTTTTTATACCATTTACCACATATAAATATGCAAGTAGAGTTTCTTCCATGGTCTGGGCTTCAGCAGAGTTTGTCTTATAGATGATTTCACCTGTTTTTGTGTTTATATTTAGTTTTTTATCCAAACTATCTACAGCCACATTCCCATTTAAATAAACCAGTTGATCAGGGTAAAGTACAATTTCATCGAAAAACTCAGCAGTTAACTTATTATTCTTAATGTAATTAGTCAAATACTCAGTTTTACTTATAAATGTATTTTCATCCACCTTAAAAATTTTAATAGCAGGGAAAGAATCCTTTATACCAAGATATTCTTTTATTATATCACATACTTCCTGATGCAGTTCTACACATTTCTTGCTGTCATTCGAGGTTACAATTAGCCCATGATTCTCCATGAAAATAACCTCTGGAAATTTTCCACAAACCTTCATGCAATTATCTATTTCTTCTTTTATTTTCAGCGTCAGGCAGAAGCCAGGATTGATGTAAGGAATCCATATCGTAGCATATTCTTTGTCTTTAAAGATTTTTTCAACTGTCTCCCTACCATTTTCTGTGCAGCATAAAATATTTGCATATACTGCGTGAGTATGGATAACATATTTCTTCAGAACAGAATGGAATCCAGCTTCAACAGATGGTCTCAGCTTCTTCAAGCCCTCCACTTCAATAATATTATTCTGTACAAACTCTTTACTTTCTTTCTCGTAATCCCTATCAACACTCAAATCCACATTTCCATGGAAATCTTTTATATTCTTATAATTTACAACTACATATCCTGCTTTTGTGTTTATATCCTTCAGTTTGAAGCCCGATGCCTTAACAGCCATAAGTTCATCATCGAGCTTGGCTGAAGTATTTCCTCCACCACCCTGGGTGTAGTCCACAGGTACTCCAACAGCCTTTGATATATATTCCAATTCTTTTAAAAACTCATCATACATCGCATTAATCCTCCTTGTTTCTTTTTAGCAATACACTCTCTTCATACTCTTTTACATTCTTAAGCCAATCGGCACTTACTGGAACTCCCATATCAAAGCAGTACTTATCCCAAACAGCGCCAAACGGAAGTGTCTTGAACTCTTCCATCAAAGCAAGTCTATTGCCGTAATTGCCATTGTCTTCTTCTGTCACAATCATATTCGTTGGCTCAAGTAGTGCTATCATTATTGATTTCAACGCTGCTCTTGTACCAGTTACCCATGCAGTAATCCTATTTATACTTCCATCGAAGAAATCCAGTGCGTAGTGTACTTTGTCAAAGGCATCGCATCTCTTTACTTCCTGAGCAACTGCAATAAGGTCATCATTAAGAATAACTACGTGGTCACTGTCCCAACGCACAGGTCTGCTTACATGCATCAAAAGATCATCTACATAAAGCAGTGTAGCGGAAATTTTATCTGCAATACTTTCAGTAAGATGAAAATGTCCCATGTCATAGCATATGGTTACATTATTCTTTAACCCATATCCCATTACAAATTCATGAGAAACTACCGTATAAGACTCCACACCTATTCCAAACAACTTGCTTTCAAGTGCATCGATAAGGTATTTTCTATCATATTTAACTGCAAGTATCTCGTCTAAAGCTTTTATCATGTTTTGACGATATCCGAGTCGGTCAGCTGGAATATCCTTCATACCATCTGGCACCCATATATTCATAACACATGGGGTTCCAAGTTCTTTACCTATTCCCGCAGCAATTTCACGGCATGCTTTTACATGGCGTATCCAAAAATGTCTAATTTCTTCATTCTTACTCCCAAGCGTAAAACCAGAATCTGCCATTGGGTGTCCAAAGCAGCTGGGATTGAAATCCATTCCAACTCCAAGTTTTTTAGCCCAATCAATCCATTTACTGAAATGCTCAACTTTAATTTGGTCTCTCTCCACTAACTCCCCATCTGTCTCAGCATATATTGCGTGCAGGTTAATACGGTGCTTTCCAGGAATCAGGCTTAGAGCTTTTTCGTAATCGGAACGCAGCTCATCTCCACTTCTTGCTCTCCCAGGATAATTCCCTGTACTGAGTATCCCACCACCAGTACCTCCAGCAGTAACCTCGAATCCATTTACATCATCTCCCTGCCAACAGTGTAATGAAATCTGTCTACTTTTCATTTTCTCCAGTACCGCATCGGTGTCTATACCAAAAGCCTCATAGGTTTTTTTTGCGTAGGAATATCCCTGGTTTACTTTTATGTCCAAATCTTTTTGACTCATTTGACATCCTCCTTTAAATATTTAAAAATCTTTCATATGCTGCATCCCAGCTTGCACAATCTGAAGGTATGTATTCCACTGCTGCGAAGGAATTTTTGATTATTCCTCTGCCTTCAGACAGGTTCTTGACTTCACCGAGGGCAATGAGTTGTGCCATAAGGTTTCCTACAGCAGTAGCTTCTACCGGACCGGCAATGACAGGCCTTGCAATCGCATTTGCTGTAAACTGTGACAACATTGTATTTTTACAGCCCCCGCCAACTATATGGAGTACAGGCAGTGAGTAGCCTACTATTTTTTCCAGCCCCTCCAGTGTCATCCTGTATTTCAGCGCAAGACTTTCCATAATGCAACGAACAATTTGTGCTTTTGTCTCAGGAACCTTCTGTCTTGTCTTACGGCAGTACTCCTGAATTTTCTCAGGCATCTTTCCTGGACTATAGAAACTGCTATCATCAGGATTTATAAGTGCCATGAAGGGCTCTGACTTTGCGGCTCCTTCTTCAAGTTCATCAAAGCCGATAACCTCTCCCGATTTGTCCCAGTATCTCTTACATTCCTGGTAAATCCAAAGGCCCATTATATTTTTCAGCAGTCTTACTGTTCTGCCAAAGCCACCCTCGTTTGTATAGTCCAAGCTATAGGTAGCATCATTTATGACGGGCACAGATGATTCTACTCCCAGCAGTGACCAAGTACCGCTGCTCAGATAGGCATATTTCCCTTTAACTACGGGAACGGAAACTACTGCACTACCAGTATCATGCTCTGCAACTGCAATTACTGGAATAGAACCAATTCCAAGTTCACTCGATACGTTCGCCGTAAGTCTTCCTGCAATGCTACCTGCTTCAATGATTTCGGTCAATATATTCTGTGGTATACCTAACCTATCAAGTAAAGGCTTAGCCCATTTACCACTGTTCGGATCCAGCATCTGACCTGTGCTTGCTATAGTATATTCGACATTTTTTTCCCCTGTAAGAAAATACCTGAGCAAGTCGGGTATAAACAGCATTGTTGAAGCCTTCTCAAGCAAGGGTGAGTTATTCATTTTCATCGATAACAGCTGGTACAGAGTGTTAAACACCATAAATTGTATGCCTGTCTGATCATATATTTCTCTTTTGCTCATAAGTTTAACGGCTTCTTCAATCATTCCTTCTGTGTTATTGTCCCTATAATGATATGGATTCCCCATGAGTTTTCCTGATGAGTCAAGAAGACCGAAATCCACTCCCCAAGTGTCAACACCTATCGATGCAATATCTTTGTTACCACTTGAAACGCATTTCATGATGCCTTGTTTCATTTCATGATATAAACGCAAAATATCCCAATATAAGTTATTTCCAACCATAACAGGCTCATTTGTAAATCTGTGTATTTCCTGAAGCGAAAGCCTTTCTCCATCAAACTTCCCAAGTATTGCTCTACCGCTACTAGCTCCATAGTCGAAAGCTAACAATTTGAGCATTTAATCACCCCTTTATAATCAAGCTTGCATATTGTCTAATCAAATTATATATAAAGAAGTACAATAAAACATTGGTATATGTTATTCTGTTATTGGGGTATATTATCCTAAGTGTTTTATAAATTCTAATATGGAGTTAATTTTATGGAAAACTATCCAATACTCTTAGGAGATAACTTATTCAGAAAAAATGAATCCATTTGTATAAACAAATCTAATGAACTACCTGAGTTTATGAGCATAGTACATAAACATGACTTTATAGAAATTGCATATGTCATATCAGGTAGCGGTGTGCATATTGTAGGAGAAAAACAGTATGAAGTATCCCGTGGGGATCTATTTATAATAAACCTAGATGTGCCTCACTGTTTTTTCCCTAAAGAAGGCAACAACAATCCACCCATTGTATACAACTGTATATTCATGCCCCAATTTTTAGACTTGTCCTTATTCAGTTCAAGTCATTTCGAAGATATTGCATCTTCCTTTTTATTTAAATCACTTTTTCCAGATGATTATACCCCTCATCCTGATCTGAGATTAAATGGCGCTGAATTTCAGGAAATCGGTGACCTGTTTGAAAAGATGTATTCTGAATATAGGCAAATGAAAAAAGGCTACGGTGATTTAATCAGGGCTTATCTTATAGAACTCATCGTAAAAATATTCAGATATATGGAAGACATTAATTCAAATAGCCCACATCAAAATAATCAAGAACTCATAAATAAAGCTATTGAATTTATGAAAATGAACTACACCTCTGAAATAACCCTTTCTGACTTGGCAATACAGTCTTTTATCAGCAAAAATTATTTCAGTAGACTTTTTAAAGAAGTGACAGGAACAAACTTTAGCGATTACATACAGTTTCTTAGGACAGACCATGCCTGTATCCTATTGAAAACTACTGATATGAAGGTTACGGATATTGCATTTCAGGTGGGTTTTAGCGACATCAAGTTTTTTTATGAAGTGTTTAAAAAAGTTACTGGAAAAACTCCAGGCGACTTTAGGAAGGTCAGTAAAGTATAGATAAAACAGTTATTCATTATACTTTGGACTTTTATGGAAATTATGTCTTAACAACCGAACTACTATAGCATTAGTATAATATACACGAGTTAATTACACTTTCTATACTCACTTGGCGTTTTACTCGTTAGTTTTTTAAATAATTGATTAAAGTGTTTAACATCATTGAAACCCACATCAGATAAAATTTCAGTTATTTTCTTATTTGTTGTTTTTAGTAAAGTACATGCTTCAGAAATTCTTAAATTCTGTAAATACTCTGAAAAGTTCTGACCTGTAACTTCCTTGAAAAGTTTGCTAAAATAGCTTCTACTTAAGAAGGTTCTAACGGCGACTTCATTTATATTTAAACTGCTAGAGTGATAGTTTTCCTTCAGAAAATCAAACGCCTTATCCATTATTTTTGATTTATAATTTTCTTGTTTGGAAGAATGGTTTTGCTCCTCTTCTAAGAACCTGAAAATCTTTGTGAGCATTTCAATCAGACAGGAACGAAGAATATTAACATATCCGTTGCGCATTGTGAAGAATTCCTGCTGCATTTTTCTAAAAAGCTCTTCAATCTCTGCTTGCAAAGTTCCAGACAATTTAAGACTCACAGCTGGCTTGTCCTCAATAAAAAAAGTATTGAATAATAGAGAAGAGGCAATTCCTTTAAAATCATTAGTGTGAATCAAAGAATAATCAATAAATTCAGGGTTGAACACGCAGTTGTAGTTGATCAGATTACTCTCAGTACTGCTAGCATCTTGAATGAATACATGAGGTATATCATAGTTTATTATGCACAAATTGCCTTTTGATACTTCGTATTGCTCATTACCAATTAAATGTTTCCCTTTGCCTGAGTTAACATAAGCTATTTCTATAAAGTCATGTTTATGTAATAAAGTTGTATTTCGGTCTTCGGCAGGAGCAATATTTAAATATATGGGAATGTTGTTTTTAAAAAGATCTTCTCCTTTAAGAACTGAAAAATTATCCATATTAAAGAACCCCCCCATAATGTTTTTTGACTACAAAATGCCTATATATATAATACCATACACCATAGAATTCTTTATGAAAAACATATAAAATTAATTTGAGATTATTTTTATGGAGGTGCTGTTTAAAATGATAAAGGTTATAAAAATAAGATGTGAGTACAAAGAAAATCCAATTGGAATTGATGTTTTATATCCAAGAATAAGCTGGCAACTTAAATCGGATGTAAGGAGTACTGTGCAGAGTGCTTACAGGCTGCAAGTCTCGAAAGATGAGAACTTTGTCAGTAATGTTGTTTGGGACACAGAGAAAGTTGAATCAGAACAATCCATACATTTAGAATACAAAGGTATTACCCTCGAGTCCAAAGAACGTTACTATTACAGAGTCCAGGCCTGGGACAATAAAGGGAACACATCAGACTGGAGTGAGACTTGCTTTTGGGAAATGGGAATTCTCACAATTAATGAATGGACTGCTCAGTGGATTATGTCAAAAGAAGATTTGGATATAGCTAAAGCTGGACCTTGTCCAATGCTCAGAAAAGCTTTTGAGGTATCTAGAAAAGTTAAAGCAGCAAAAATCTATGCAACTAGTTTAGGTCTATATGAACTCTATATAAATGGTTCACGGATTGGAGATTGTTTATTCACTCCAGGTTGGACCAGCTATAAAAAAAGATTACAATACCAAGTTTACGATGTGACGGAGCAAATAAAAGAAAATAAAAATGCAATAGGAGTCGTATTGGGCGATGGCTGGTATAGAGGCTATCTGGCATGGGCAGAACGAAGAAATACCTATGGAGAAAAATTGGCAGCCCTCATTCAGCTCCATATTAAATACGAGGATGGCAGTGAAGAAATTATTACTTCAGATAAAGACTGGAAAGCTTCAAACGGTCCCATTGTCATGTCTGATTTATATATGGGAGAAACATATGATGCTCGTCTGGAAAAAGACGGCTGGAGTTTGCCCGAATATTGTGATGATGATTGGAACTCTGTAGATATTTTAGAACATACAAAAGAAATTCTGATAGCTCAAGAAAATGTGCCTGTTAGGGTAATAAATGAAATAAAACCAATTGAGTTATTGGCCACTCCAGAGGGAGATACAATCTTGGACATGGGGCAGAACATGGTGGGTTGGCTGCGTATTAAAATAAAAGCACCAGCAGGCACTGTTATTACACTTCAACATGCCGAGGTGTTAGACAAATCAGGTAATTTCTATACAGAAAACTTAAGGTCAGCAAAACAGACTATAAGATATATTACAAGCGGGATTGGAGAAGAAATATATGAACCCCATTTCTCCTTTCAAGGATTTAGATATATAAGAATTACAGGTTATCCTATGAGGCTTAACCTAGATGATTTCACCGGCAGAGTTATACATTCAGACATGGAACCAACGGGAAGTTTTACTTGTTCAGATGAATTGGTAAATCAACTTCAGCACAATATACAGTGGGGTCAAAAAGGTAACTTTCTTGATGTTCCGACTGACTGTCCTCAAAGGGATGAACGACTTGGGTGGACAGGTGATGCACAGGTATTCATACGGACTGCCTGCTATAATATGAATGTTGCACCATTTTTCACTAAGTGGTTAAGAGATTTAAAGTCAGATCAAACAAAAGAAAAAGGTGTACCTTTTGTTATTCCTCAAGTTTTAGAGGAGACCAGTTATTCCTCATCTGCATGGGGAGATGCTGCAGTTATATGTCCCTGGACAATTTATCTGTGCTATGGGGATAAAAGGCTTTTAGAAGAACAATATGAAAGCATGAAAGACTGGGTTGAATATATAAGAGCGCAAGGAGACAATGAATTTCTTTGGAATACAGGTTTCCACTTTGGTGACTGGTTGGGACTCGATGCCAAAGAAGGTGATTATGTTGGGGCTACAGCCAGAGATTTTATTGCAACAGCTTTCTATGCGTATTCCACACAGTTATTGAAGAAAACAGCTGAAATAATAAAAAATGATGCTGATGTTAAAGAATATAACAATTTATATAATAAAATAATAGAAAATTTCAGAAAAGAGTTTGTTTCTCCAAACGGTAGACTTGTAGTTCCTACGCAAACTGCCCATGTACTTGCACTGATGTTTGATCTTGTGGAAAAAAAGGATAGGAAACTAGTAGCAAAAACTTTGGCAGGATATCTTGAAGAAAGCAAAGTACATCTGACAACTGGATTTGTAGGCACACCATATCTTTGTGATGTTTTAACTGAAAGCGGATATCTGGATTTGTCATATAAGCTTTTATTGCAAAAGGATTATCCTTCCTGGCTCTATCCGATTACAAAGGGTGCCACAACGATTTGGGAACATTGGGATGGAATAAAAGAAGATGGCTCCTTCTGGAGTAAGGACATGAATTCTTTTAATCATTATGCTTATGGTGCTATTGGAGATTGGATGTATAGTGTAATGGCAGGTATTGATCTGGATCCTGAAAAACCTGGATATAAACATATTAATATAAAACCCCAGCCTGGACAGGGAATAACCTTTGCTACAGGAAAACTGGAATCAATGTTTGGTGAAATTAAATCAGCATGGGTTAAAAATGCAGAAGGTATGGAAACAAACATAAATATTCCTTCAAATACAACTGCAACGGTAGTTTTACCTGCCGCAAATGTAGTAGCCGTTTTTGAAGGTGAAAACAGCTTGGAAGCTGTAGAAGGTGTTAGTAACGTAGAACAATTAGAAAGCGGAGTTAAGTTCGAGCTTGGGAGTGGAGAGTATTGTTTTAAATATAAATTGTAATATATGGTGGGTACAGTTGGGAAGCATGTGTTGTTTCATGTTTCCCTAACCCTCTTATCCATCTGTTATATATTAATTATTATTTCCCCACTATAATTCCTCATAATAATTTTTTGTTCACTTCTGTAATACTGCCAATGGAATTAACATCTCATACATAAAGACAATGTTTTTTGAATGACAATATATATTATTGTCAGTATAATGGGGTTAAAACCCTCGCCTTAAGGCGAAACCTTTAGGTCAACCT